>VEOV01000094.1 GCA_012026855.1 Geobacter sp. | reverse complement strand
CCGGCACGAAAATCACCGCACTGTCACCATTTTACGACACCGAACCGGTCGGCGGCCCGCTGCAGGAGAACTTCCTCAACGCAGTTGCCCGGCTGTCCAGTGTCATCGCGCCTCGGGAACTTCTGACTGCCCTGCTTGAGATTGAAACAACTGTTTTTCAGCGGCAGCGTGAACTCCACTGGGGGCCGCGCAACATCGATCTTGACCTGCTGTTTTACGGGCCGGAGATCATAAACGAGCCGCCAGCATTGATACTGCCCCACCCGCACATCACTGAACGGAGATTCGTTCTGGCGCCACTGGCGGATATTGCCCCTGATTTTATTCACCCGGTGTGCGGAAAATCCATCCGAGAACTGCTCAAGACACTGCCGGCAGGAGCCAAAGTCACCAGGATCTGAGGTAAAGACATGCGTTTCTTACTATGGCTCTTGCTGGGCTATATTGGTTTCCGAATTATCAAAAGTTTGCTGGCCGGAGCACACAAACCAGAAAAAACGGTGCTGGCCGGCAGCGAAACCTTTCAAGATCCGGTTTGCGGCATCTATGTAACGCCGGAAGACGCCACAGTAGGACGACTTGAGGGGCAGCGCATCTACTTCTGTTCCAGGGAGTGTCTGGATAAATATCAGGAAAAACTCAACAGCGGATCAATTTAAACTCACGGAGGAAGCATGAAGTTTTTTATCGACACAGCAGATGTAAATGAAATCAGAGAGGCCAATGCCCTCGGTCTGGTGGACGGTGTTACCACCAACCCGTCGCTCATTGCCAAGTCAGGGCGCAAATTCGAAGAGGTCATCAAAGAGATCACCTCCATAGTTGACGGACCGATCTCGGCAGAAGTCATCTCCCTCGATCATGACGGCATGGTCAAGGAAGCGGACAAGTTGGCCAAAATCCACAAGAACATTGTTGTCAAGCTGCCCATGACCGCAGAAGGTCTGAAAGCGACCAAGACCCTCACGGCAAAGGGGATCAAGACCAATGTCACCCTGATCTTCAGTCCGCTGCAGGCCCTGCTGGCCGCCAAGGCAGGTGCAACCTATGTGTCCCCGTTTGTCGGCAGGCTGGACGACATCTCCCAGGATGGCATCAATATCATTGAGGAGATCAGAACCATACTCGACAACTACGGCTATGAAACTGAAATTATCGTTGCCAGCGTCCGCAACCCGATTCATGTCCTCGACTCGGCACTGATCGGAGCCGATGTTGCCACGATCCCTTTCAGCGTCATGATGCAACTTGCCAAGCATCCGCTCACCGATGCCGGTATAAAGAAGTTTCTGGAAGACTGGGAAAAAGTCCCCAAGTAGCTAGTTCCATTCAAGGGGGAGGCAACAGCCTCCCCCTCTCCCCTTCCCAACCAGACTAATCTTGTCCCGATAAACAGTCAGAATCACTGCTATTATCAGAGAAAAATAATATATTAAGCCCTTGACCTCACCCTTTCATTAGAATACAATCCTTTCTAGAACATCATTCTACGAGGAGGAGTTATGGCCAAGCATATAGTGATTATCGATGACTGTCGTGTCACACTCGCCATGCTGACTGACATGCTGGAGGATGCCGGTTTCAGGGTCTCCACCGCCGAAGACAGTGTTTACTCCAACCACCTCATCTACAACTCTTCACCACCGGATATGATCCTGCTTGATGTAATGCTCCCCCATATGGCCGGCGACAAAAAGGCAAAGCTTCTCAAGAGCAGGGATAAAAGTCGCGGCATACCGGTTCTGCTGATTTCTTCCAAGAATGAAGATGAACTGGCGCAGATGGTTGCCAAAGCCGGAGCGGATGGGTTTCTGCACAAGCCGTTCTCTGCCGACCAGCTGCTCAATACCGTACAGACCCATCTGGCCGCCTGACCAACCGCAACTGCTGCTGCCCCTTGACGCAAAAAAGCCTTCACCTGCTGCGAAGAACAGATGAAGGCCGTGGTTTAGACTGCCATACCGCTCGGCATCAACTCAGTCCATAGCCCTTTTTTTCTGCCGCCAGACATATACCGCAATCAATAAACCGCTGAATATGACCACACCGATCAGTGCCTGATGGGAATACTTGATTATCAGCGCCTGCTCCTTGCCGATGAAATAGCCGATCCACGCAAGAATGGTGCACCAGATACCTGCCCCGGCCAGGGTATAAAGAGAGAACCTGAGATGGTTCATGCCTGCTATCCCGGCCGGTATGGAGATGAGATGGCGGATGACCGGCAGCAGCCTGCCGATGAAGGTGGAAATCTCGCCATGGTTCAGGAAAAATTTTTCAACCTTGACGAACTTCTCCTCTGTAATCCAGACATACTTGCCGTATTTCAGCACCAGGGGTCTCCCCAGATAATGGGCGGTAAAATAGTTGGCATAGGCGCCGACCAGACTCCCCGCGGTACCCATGAGAATTGCCAGCCAGATGTTCATTGTCCCCTGCTGGGCCAGATAACCTGCCGGGGGCATGACCAGTTCGCTCGGTACAGGTATTACCGAACTCTCCATGGCCATCAACAGAAAAATTCCGGGATAGCCCATGGCATTCATGGTGGTCAGCAGCCAGTTAATCATTTCGTGCATCAATCTTCCCTCTCTTGCCGCTATAATCAAACCCGAAGTTTATACAACGAATACCCCGGCAAATACCATAAAAACCTGCGCTGCTTGCCTGCAGCCTAAAAATGTTGTACTGTTGGGCTGTTGCGCCCGTAGCTCAGCTGGATAGAGTACCTGGCTTCGTACCAGGGTGTCGGGAGTTCGAATCTCTCCGGGCGCGCCAATTTAAAATAAAACCGGGCACTCTGCCGAGTACCCGGTTTTTGTTTTGCAGCAACCTCTGAGCGGCTATTTATAGCTTTTTCTTCTGAACAGACCGGTCTTGAGGGAGACGATCCGGTCGAGGAAGAGGATGCCGTCAAGGTGGTCAAGTTCATGCTGGATGGCCACCGCTTCAAAGCCGCTGGCGTCAATGCGCCGCTCAACGCCGGCCTCATCCAGGTAGCTGACGGTGATGCCGGTGGCGCGCTCCACATCGCCGGTATAGTCAGGCACACTCATGCACCCCTCGCGCATCACGGCAGCACCCTCCCGGGCCACGATTTCAGGATTGACCATAGCCAGCAGGCCGTGGTTGTTATCTTTGCCATGGCGGCTGCCGGACACATCGATCACGCAGACAGCCAGCGAAACGCCAATCTGCGGCGCGGCAACACCGACCGAGCCCGGCCCCTCCCGCATGGTGTCAATCAGGTCTTCGATCAGCCCCCTGATGGATTCGTCAAGCCGCTCTACCCTGTGAGCGCGCTTTTTCAGGATCGGATGGGGGAATGTTAGTATTTTCTGTGCAGGCATCTATTGGGTCCAGTGGCAGATTGGATTATAAGGAGACCGGGGTGATGGCCCTGACGCCGATCTCCACATTGAGCTCCCGGCGAATCGGCTCCAGCATCTCCGAAGTAGCTGCAACCGTCATCCCTGCCGGCAAAATGGCCTCAAGCATGAGAACGTAGACCGGCTCCTCTTTGGTGCCGATGAGCCGGGTGTTGAGATCGGTAATGTTGACGCTTTTGTCCGCCAGCAGACGGGTGACCCGGTAAACGATGCCGGGCTGGTCAGAGCCGTAGACCGAGATAAGACACAGCTCGCCGTCGTCCGGTTGCTTGATCAGCTCATCTTCGTGCAGCGACCGCAGATGGACCACCAGCCCGGTCCGCTCATGAAGGGCACGGAACTCGTCGCTGAGACGGGCTTTGGTAAAAGGTTTCTCGTGGGAGATAATCAGGATCATGGCAAAATCACCGCCAAGCATGGTACAGCTTGAATCGGCTATGTTGCAACCGAGGCGGTAGAGCACTTCGGTTGTATCGGCAACTATTCCGGGACGGTCCTTGCTGATGATGGTTACTGCAAAGTGGGCAAGCCCGTCGCTATGCTCGCTATTCATGGTTCCCCCTAAGACTTGTCACTGACGTGTTGCAGAGTCAAATAAAATACCGCTCCCATTCCTGGCTGGCTCTCCGCCCAGATTCTACCGCCATGTCTGGAGATGATCCTGAAGACGGTGGCAAGACCTATCCCCGTCCCCTCATACTGGTCTGCTGAATGCAGCCTCTGGAATGGCATGAACAACCCCTCTGAGTGAGCCATGTCAAAACCGCAGCCGTTGTCCCTGACAAAAAAAGCCGGCTCCTCTGACCCGGTCCGGCCAACCTCGATCAGAGGCGCGGCGGCATTCCGGCCATACTTCCAGGCGTTTTCAAGCAGATTCCTCATGGCAATGCCGAGCAGCGATTTGTCACCCGTTGCCAGCAAACCCTCTTGAATCCTGATTTCCACAACATGTCCCGGATCATTTTCAGCAAGTTCCCGCAATATTTCCCCGGCAAGTGAGCCGAGATCAACGGAAACCGCCATTATCTGCTGGCTGCCCAACCTGGAAAGATCAAGCAAGTGGGTGATGAGGTTTCTCATGTTCTCGCCGGAACGGTTGATTCTTTGCAGATGGTGCAGGGAAGATTCGGGCAGTCCGGCAGCATGCTCTTCCAGAAGGATCTGGGAGTAGGCGAGGATATGCCTCACCGGAGCCTGCAGGTCGTGGGAAACCGCATAGGAAAATGCTTCCAGCTCATTCTTGGCGTTGTTAAGCTCCGCAGTCCGGTTTGAGACTTTTTTCTCCAGGGTTTGCGTGAAGTTTTTGATTTTTTCTTCCGCCTTGGCCATTTCGGCCGTCATCTGGTTGAAAGCGGTGCAAGCCTTTGCCAGTTCATCATTGCCATCAACTGCCAGCTGGAGAGAATAGTTGCCCGTGGCAACCTCGTTAAGCCCATTGATGATGTTTTCGACTCTTTTGCCCAGTTTCTGGCTGTACCAGAGGCTGGTGAGCCCGCCTGTGAGGCAGATCAGGACAAAAAAGAAGAGGTGGCGCAGAGCATCGCGATTTGCCACTATGGAGACAGTGGCTGACGGGGTCCCCACAAGCACCTTCCAGCCGGTACTCTCAATAGTGGCGTAGCTGTATAGCTGTTCGACACCATGCTGGTCGAGAGCAACCAGAGAACCGCTGCGCTCTTTAGCTATTTTTTGCAACAACGATCCGGGATTAAACGATTTTCCGATAGCCCCGCTGTTGGAAGAGTCAATCAGAATCGTCCCCTTGGAATCAATGAGGCAAAAGTTGGCATCGACATCAACTTTCTCAATTTCCTGCAAGTGCTCTTTCAGCCTTGGGAGGTTTACCGGAAAGCCGAGCACGGCTTTCTGGATGCCGGAAGCGGCAAAGACCGGCACGGCAATCATAAAGACTGAGTTCTTTAACAGCTTCGAAATATAATGATTGGAAACATAAGACACCCCCTTGCTCGCGCCGACAAACCAATCTCTGTCCGAGTAGTTTAGTGTGTGGGCTATCTCCGGCTTCAGGGCACTGCCGTAGTTTCTGCCGGTCATGTCTGCCGCCAGGATTACCTCATTGGCAGGATAGAGGGGGAGAAGCTGGCTGAAAATTTCATCGCATTTTTTGGAATCCTGATTGATGACTGCCGGGTGCAGCGCCAGAGAGTAGAGCACATTCTGGGTGCTGTTGATAAACGACCCGACCTTTTCGGCAGTCTCTTCGGCAACACCCATGTTCCTGATGATTGCTTTGGTTTTATTCTCATCAAGGGTAACGACATAATGGTGAACTGCATAGAAAAGGAAGGGGAGAGCTGCCAGGAGAACAATACCCATCAGTTTGTAACGTAAACCTATATGCATATTATTCCTTCATGACAATGGCAGTTCAGGTAACGTAGTCACAGCTTGTTTATGAAGACTTCGCGGGGTTTGCTGGTGCCATCCGATGGACCGACCACCCCTTCTTTCTCCATCTTCTCCACAATCCTTGCTGCCCGGTTGTAACCGATGCGCAGACGGCGCTGGATCATTGAGATGGAGGCCTGGCGGGCTTCGGCGACCAGTGCCAGGGCGGCATCATACTGGGGGTCATCCTCTTCGTCATCAACCGAACCGTTTTTGGAGTCACTCTCTTTCATCTCCAGGATTGACTTGTCATAGACCGGTTTGCCCTGCTTTTTCAGGAACTCCACCACCCGCAGAACTTCGGCATCGGAGACAAAGGCCCCGTGGGACCGGATCAGCTTGGCCGTACCGGGCGGCAGGAACAGCATATCCCCCATGCCGAGCAGCGACTCGGCGCCGTTGCAGTCGAGAATGGTCCGGGAATCGGTCTTGGACGACACCTGGAAGGAGATCCGTGACGGGAAGTTCGCCTTGATCAGGCCGGTGATGACATCGACCGAGGGGCGCTGGGTAGCAAGGATCAGGTGAATACCGGCTGCCCGGGCCATCTGGGCAAGGCGGGCGATGGACTCTTCGATGTCCTTGCCGGCGACCATCATCAGGTCGGCCAGCTCGTCGACAATGACCACGATATACGGCATGTGCTGGTGATCGAGGGCCTCCTCCTTGGCCAGGAACTCCTGGATGGCGGCCTCTTCAGTGTCGAACTGCTCCTCCACCTCCTCAACGGTCACAGTCGAGCTGGCCTGCATCTCGGCCGCCTCTTTCTGCTCCCTGGCCAGCTCGCGGTTGTAGGAGTCGATATTCCGCACCCCTTTGTCCGCCATGTGTCGGTAGCGCCGCCCCATCTCCTCCACGGCCCACTTCAGCGCGAGAGAGGCCTTCTTCGGGTTGGTGACCACCGGCAGCAGCAGGTGGGGGATTCCTTCGTAAACCGACAACTCCAGCATCTTCGGGTCGACCATGATGAGCCGGACATCCTTGGGGGTGGCGGTGAAGAGCAAGGAGAGGATCATGGTGTTGATGGCCACCGACTTGCCCGAACCGGTGGCACCGGCAACCAGCAGATGTGGCGCCCTGGCCAGGTCCATGACCAGCGGATGGCCGCCGATATCCTTGCCAAGGGCCATGGGGAGCTTCATCTTCCCCTTGTGGAACGATTCGCTGGCAAAGATCTCCTTCAGGAAGACCGTCTCCCGGTCACGGTTGGGGAGCTCGATGCCGACTACCCCCTTGCCGGGGATCGGCGCGACAATCCTGATGGCCAGGGCCTGCAGCGCCATGGAAAGATCATCAGCCAGTCCGGCAATCCGGCTGACCTTGATGCCGGCGCCAGGGGAGAACTCGTACATGGTGATGACCGGGCCGGGGCAGATCTCCACCACTTCACCATCAATGCCGAAATCCTTGAGCTTCTTCTCAAGGAGCCTGGCGTTCATACTGAGCGCCTCTTTGTCGACCTTGCGCTCAATCGCCGGCGGAGTATCCAGCAGCGACAACGGCGGAGTGACCAGGCCGTTTTCATCCTCGATAAAGTCGAACGACTCCTGCACCGGCTTGAGCTTGTCCCCCTCTTTCTTCTTCTCTTTTTTCAGCGGCGCTTTCGGCATTGCAGGGATGGTCACCGCCAGCGGCCTGATGACCGGGCCTTCAGTGTCATCGTTTTTCTGCTCTCCGCTCAGGGCCCGGTTGACGGCCCGCTTCTCCCGCCACCTGTTCCAGCTGTCGCCCACGGAATTGATCCACCAGTCGGCATAAAGGATGAAGGAGAACCGGGACAGCACCATAATGGAAGCGGCCAGCATGGGGAGGAGGAGCAGCAACGCTCCCGGCGCACCCAGATAGCGCTTGAGGATTTCGGCACTCTTGAAGCCGATGCCGCCGCCGGTCGGCACCTGCTGGCCGAAGAACCGGGTAAACTCAATGTTGAAGGCAAACAGAGCGGAAAGGGTCACCAGCATGCCGACAAAGGCAGCTATCTTGTAAGCTTTCCAGCGAAACTCCTTGAAACGGAGTGACCGATAGGCGAGATAAAGGAGAGACCCCGGGATGGCATAGGAAGCAAGGCCGAAGAGCTGTAGCAGCAGATCGGACAGCTGGGCGCCGAACTTACCCCCCCAGTTGCGCACCAGGTGGTCGGAAGAGAAGGTATTGAACGAATAGTCGTCACTCTTGAAGGAGACCAGTGCCAAAAGGAGGAACAGCCCGGCCGCAGCCAGGAGCATCCCCTTGATTTCCACCGTCAGCCGCTCTTTTTTTTCAGTCTTTTCGTCCATAAATTTATCCAATGAGGAGTGTGGATTTTTCGCAAGACCAAGACGCCCAAGGGATGGCTACGTCGCACAAGCAATACCGCCGGGCAACGCCGAGATTGCGGAAAAGTCGCGCTCAGCTACATTTCCAGGATAACCGGGAGGATTACCGGCCGCCGGGCAATGGACTTCTTGAAGAAGCGTTTCATGACGGCGCGAACCTCCTGCTTGACCTCGGTCCATTCGCCGAGCACCTCGATATTCAGCTGCGCCAGCGCTTCCGTCACGACCATTTTTGCCTGCTCCAGATACTCCTTGCTCTCATCCTCGAACACGAACCCGCGGGAGACGATGTCAGGCCCGTAGATGATCTTGCCGGTCGCCTGGTCGATGCCGATGATGACCACCACCATACCATCTTCCGAGAGATGTTTGCGGTCCTTGAGGACAATTTCCCCCACGTCGCCAATCCCCTTGCCATCCACAAAGACCCTGCCATGATCAACCTTGTCCAGAAAGCAAGCTTCACCGCCGGTAAAAGCCACCACATCGCCGTTGGTCATGATGATGCAGCGCTCCTGCGGAATGCCGACCCGCTGGGCAAGCCTGGCATGCTTGACCAGATGGCGGTATTCGCCATGTACCGGCAGGAACCAGGCAGGCCGGACCAGATTAAGGATGAGCTTCAACTCCTCCTGGCTGGCATGGCCAGACACATGGACTTCGGAGACATTTTCGTGAAAGACCTCCGCCCCGCGGCGGTAGAGATGGTTGATCAGATCGGAGATGGTCTTTTCATTGCCGGGAATAAAGCGTGACGAGAGGATGACCGTGTCACCCTCCTCCAGCTTGATCTGCTTGTGGTCATCCATGGCGATCCGCGCCAGGGCGCTCATCGGTTCGCCCTGGGAACCGGTAGAAATGATGCAGACCTCTTCCCGGGGGATTCTGGGGAGTTCCTTCAGATCGATGAGCAACCCATCCGGAATATTCATATAACCCAGTTCCCGGGCGATCTGCACATTGGCGATCATGGAGCGGCCATTCAGAAGCACCTTGCGCCCGCATGCTGCTGCGGCGTCGATAACCTGCTGCACCCGGTGGATATTGCTGGAAAAGGCAGCCACGATGATCCGCGCCGCACATTTGGGGAAGATCTCGGCAAAGGCCTCCCCCACCAGACGCTCGGAAAGGGTGTACCCCTCCCGCTCCACATTGGTCGAGTCTGCCAGGAGCGCCAGCACCCCCTGTTCGCCGTACCTGGCAAAGGTCGCCAGGTCGGTCAGTTCACCATCCACCGGGGTCTGGTCGATCTTGAAATCGCCGGTGTGAATCACCACCCCCTCCGGCGTGGTAATGGCAAAGGCACAGCCGTCAACTATGGAATGGGCCACCCGGATGAATTCAACCGAGAAACAGCCGGCTTCGACCCTCTCCTTCGGCTTTACACAGACCAGCTCAACCAGACCGTCAAGTTCAAACTCCTTCAGCTTCTCCCTGACAAAACCGATGGTCAGGGCAGTACCGTAAAGGGGCGGATTGATCTCTTTCAGGATGTAAGGGAGCGCGCCGATATGATCTTCGTGACCGTGGGTCAGGAAAATGCCCCGGATTGACTCTTTTCTCTCCAGCAGATAGGAAATATCTGGGATGACAATATCGATGCCAAGCATGGCCGGCTCAGGAAACATCAGGCCGCAATCAACGATGATGATCTCTTCGCCGTACTGAAAGAGCATCATGTTGAGACCGATCTCGCCAAGCCCGCCAAGGGGGATTATCTTCAGGCCTGTACTGTCTTTTGCAGGGAGTTCCATAAAATGATTATCTTGCTGGCTGTACAGGTGGAGAGAGGAGATTGATCTTTTCATCACAGATGGCAATCCACTTCATACCCGGCTTTGTCAACCCATGGGTGGAGTAGAAGGCGCTGCGCAGGGCCCTGAAGGAGACAAGCGCCTTGTCCCTCTGCCCGCGAGTCTCCATATCCCGGCCGATAATCCAGAGCCGTGCTGCGGCACGGTCCACAAGCGGGCTGAACGGGGTGTACATGTGAATGGCCGATTCAAAGCCGGCAATGGCATTGATATGGTCGCCGGCAGCCAACGCCTTTTCACCGCGGCTGAACTGTGCCCACTGACGGTACTGGGTCGCAGCGGCAAACATCAGCACGGCCAGGATGGCAATGACCGCACCGTTAACGAGGATGATTCTGGTTCTCTCTAGCACTGTGTCACCTAGATAGGAAGTGCGGAACTGCAAAAAGCAGCACTCCGGCAAGAGCAGCCACAACACCGGCAAGTGATGCCAGGGCTGCCAGTATGGACCAGGGGGGACGGACCCGGTAGGCTGCCGGCAGAGCGACTGCAGTAATGGCAACTCCGGCAATTATTAAAGCAATATATTTATAACCCATTAAATTCTCTCTGGATTCTGGTGTTGTTGCCGGGGGCTCTGGAAAGGGGTCAAAAAGGCCGCACAGCAGGGCAAATCTACTGGTTTTCCCGGCGATAGTCAATGAAATAGAACTTGCCAAAGGTAGGCACATTCTATAAACTTAGCCTCCTTCATCTTATCAATTCAACCTTTAAGGAGCATCCAGATGGCAAGTCTCAACAAGGTAATGCTCATGGGCAATCTCGGCAAGGATCCGGAAGTCCGTTACACAGCATCAGGCCAGGCAGTGGCCAGTTTCTCCATAGCCACCAGCGAACGCTATAAGAGCAAAAGCGGTGACTGGGAGGAAAAAACCGAGTGGCACAACATAGTTCTTTGGGGCAAGCAGGCTGAAACCGCCAAGGACTACCTCTCCAAAGGAAAAACCGTCTTCATCGAAGGGCGGCTCCAGACCCGCAAATGGCAGGACAAGGATGGCCGGGACAGATACACCACCGAAATAGTCGGCGACCGGATGCAGTTTGTCGGCTCCAAAGGTGATGGCGGCGGCCGCCAGGGTGGAAGAAGCGACGAGCCGGCCGCGTATTACGACGATCCTGCCGGGTCGAATCCGGACGACGACATCCCGTTCTAGCATTTACCCGCGACAGCTTCCCGAAGCCGCAAATATGACTGTTTGCGGCTTTGTTGCATTCTGACGGCTGTAACCAGCGTTGCAATCAATTCAGGAAAGGCAGAGACATGCAGACACGTTTTAATCTAGGCAGGGCCATCGGCAATACCCCGCTGGTCGAATTGTCGGTAATCAACCCCAATCCCCGGGTGCGGATCCTGGCCAAACTTGAAGGCAGCAACCCCGGCGGTTCGGTGAAGGACCGGCCAGCCTGGTTCATGCTGACCGGGGCAGAGGAACGGGGCGAATTGACCCATGACAAGGTCATCCTGGAGCCGACCTCGGGCAATACCGGCATTGCCATGGCAATGATCGGCACCGCCAGGGGGTATCGGGTCAAGCTGGTCATGCCGGCCTGCGTCAGCATGGAGCGGCGCCGAGTCCTGGAAGCTTTCGGCGCCGAACTGGTACTCTCCCCTGCCGAAGAGGCCACTGACGGGGCCATCCGCATGGCGCACCGGATTCTGGGTGAAGAGCCGGACAGCTACTACATGCCGAATCAGTATGCCAACCCTGACAATGTCCGCGCCCATTATGAAATGACCGCCCCGGAAATCATGGCCCAGACAGGCGGAGAGATCAGCTGTTTCGTCGCCGGCATGGGAACCAGCGGCACTCTCATGGGGTGCGCCCGGTACTTTCACGAAAACGCTCCGGGTGTCAGGGTCATCGGCGTGGAACCGCGCCTCGGCCACAAGGTACAGGGGCTGAAAAACATGAGAGAAGCGATTGTCCCGGAGATCTATCGTGAGGAGCCCCTTGACGCCAAGATCAATGTGGACGATGAGCCTGCCTTTGAAACAGCCCGGCAGCTGGCCACCATGGAAGGCCTGTTCGTCGGCATGTCCAGCGGCGCCGCTGTTGCCGGGGCCCTGGAAGTAGCCAGACAGATGGACTCTGGCACCATCGTCGTTATTCTGCCCGACCGCGGTGACAGATACCTGAGCACCACCCTGTTCCGTTCGGTCTGCGGCTGCTGCCCCCCTTGAAACTTTCCGCCCTGCTGCTTTGCCTGCTGCTGACCGGCTGCTTCGGCGGTGCGCGCCATCTCAGCAGCAGTGACAGTGCCGCCTTCTCGGCCATGGCCGCCGATCTCCTCACGGCAAAAGTCGTTTTTGTCGGGGAGTTTCATGACCAGAGAGACCATCACATCCTGCAGCTCAACATCATCAAGGAGCTCTACCGGCAGGGGGCAGAACTTGCCATCGGTCTGGAGATGTTTGACATCGAAAAACAGCAGACCCTTGATGAGTGGGGCAGCGGTCAGATGCCGCTGCAGGAGTTTGTAACCAAATACAGCAAAGGGTGGAGCATAAACTGGGCCGAGTACGATGCGATCATGCTCTTTGCCCGCAACAACAGGATCCCCCTTGTGGCGCTGGCCGCTCCGCCCGAGATTGTCAGACTGGTTACCCACGGCGGCAGCGCTGCTCTAGGCCCGGAAGCGATGCAGCGGCTGCCGGCAGGGGTTTCAACCATCATCTCCCCCTCTTACAGAAAATTCATGTCCCATGCTTTCCAGGCACATACCATTCCAGGTTCGATGTTTGACAATTTCTGTGCTGCCCAGGGATTGAGAAACAGCACCATGGCAAAGACAATCACCGGTTACCTGGCGCGTCACCCCAACAGGCGGATGGTTGTAATTGCAGGCACCGGACATGCCATGCGGAGAGCAGTGCCGTCTCTCCTGGAACCTTCCGGGCTGGCGACAAGAATCGTCATTCCAAAAGTGACCGGGCTTTATGAGGAGCTTGAGCGGAGTGACATGGACTACTTTGTAGCGACCGGCGAACGATAAATTTGAAGGGGGAGCAGATGCCCCCCCTTCATGTGCCACGGGATGGTTGCCGTCAGGCAATACTGTTTATACACTGTCAACATTTCCTCGCTGTTTTTCCATAGTCATAATTTCCTAGTCTGTTTGCCAGAATGGCGGTTTTAACAAAATCCTGCATCTCTTTCTGGACGATTTCCAGCGTATCCTGCCCGTTATCCACCAGCAGGAATTTGCTGTTCTTGCCTGTCCGGTTCCGGCTGTTGTTGACAACAAATATTTCAACTACCCGGAAGCTGACTTCACTCTCTCTGTCTGACGGTTTCTGATATCTGCATCCCATGACCCACCTCGTTTTCCGGACTTGCCGTTTATCTGCTCTGACCAGACCTCTTTGCGGCATTGGCAACCGGCATTATTTGCCGTGACAAGAGAAGCAGAGTTCGCTTTTTTCGTTCTGCATCACCAGATGACCTTTTGCCGTATTCAGCGGGTTATGGCAGGTGAGGCAACCGATTTTCCCTTCTGCAAAGACAGCTTCACTGGTGAACTTGACATCGCTCCGGTACTCTTTCCCTTTGGAACCATTAAGGTACCGGTCGAATTCCATCCCCACGGGGTGTCCGCCGATGATGTCTTCAAGGCTCATCACCCTGTTGTCCGGATTGTTTTTAATCCTGATTATGAAGTTTTGGGCCATAACGCCATCGTGGCAGACGAGGCATTCATTGGAAAAACTGTCCAAGCCCCCCTGAGTTCCGGCGAATCTGGCAGCAAAGGCGTTGCCGGCAGCCAGGTCGCTCTCATAGATTTCTTCATCAGACTCTTCTTTCAGCCCCCATTTTGTCATGGCGATCCTGGTGGTGTATTCGTTTCTGACTGCCGGGTCGCTGGCCAGCTGTGCCGAATAGAGGCAGGTTCCTGTGGCACTGCCGGTTGTAGCATGGGGAGAGAGGCTGGTGGCGTTTACATCGACAGTCAGGGCAGCCATTGTTATTATTGCGCTGCAGGATCCGGCAACCAGCACTCTCAGCAGCGATTTTTTTTCATTTGTGGTTAACATGGCGTCCCTCCAGCTGAATCATTAGTCTTGTCTTAATAACTACACAGATGATGCCAGAGTGCCAAAGCTGGCAATCAATTTGTAACATACTAAAATTATTACTAAAAACCCTGCCAACCCAACAAATCAGACATCTGCCTGGCAAGCAGGTTGTTTGAAAGTTGAACAGCAAATCTGCGCAAAGATGGGTCATCTCCTGTAAATTCATGTAGTTACAAACTCTGAGCAATTTTCTACTTTTGAACAGCTGAAAAAACGGCTAGCTGTTCAACATTTGAGCAGTTGTGCTTGATTTACTTTTGAGAAGCAGGTATGATTTTAGCCAGGCTTGCTTTCTTGAATGCAGCCTGAGCGGAGGTTTAAATGAAGAGCAGACTTCTTGTCATCGAAGATGATCCGGCAACCCTGCAGTTGATGAAACAGGTGTTTGATTCGGCCGATATGGAAGTGATCCTGGAAGCTGACGGCAGCTCTGCCGAAAGGATTGTGGCTACCCAGCACCCCAATGCCGCCATCATTGACATAACCCTCCCCGGCCGCTCCGGTCTGGAAATACTCAAGGCCATAAAAGGGGTCGATTCCGGTATTGCCGTGATTATGACCTCAGGTCACAGCAGCACCCAGTACGCCATCGAGGCGATGAAGTCCGGCGCCTATGACTATCTCACCAAGCCGCTGGATATCCCCAGGCTGCGCCAGGTTGTTGCCAAGGCACTGGAGTGCAACCTGCTAAGCCGCAAGGTTCTCTATGCCAAGGCAGTTGAAACGGAAAAGATCGACGACGGCAGCACCGATATCATGATCGGCTCTTCGCCGGAGATGATCGAAATATGGAAGATGGTCGGCAAGGTTGCGCCCACTGACGCCACGGTCCTTATCCAGGGGGAGAGCGGCACTGGCAAGGAGCTGCTGGCCCGGGCCATCTACAACAACTCCCGCAGGATGAACCGACCCTTCATGGCGGTCAACTGTGCGGCCATCCCGGAAAATCTGCTGGAGAGCGAGCTGTTCGGCCATGAAAAGGGGGCGTTTACCGATGCCCACTCCAGGAGAATCGGTAAATTCGAGCAGTGCAACGGTGCCACCCTGTTTCTTGACGAGATCGGCGAAATGAGTCTGGCAAACCAGGGGAAGCTGCTCCGGGTGCTGGAGAGCCAGTCCTTCGAGCGGGTTGGCGGCAACGAGACCATCAAGGTGGATGTCAGGATTATCGCAGCCACCAACAAAAGTCTGGTAAATGCCGTCAAGGACAAGAGCTTCCGGAGCGATCTCTTTTATCGGCTCCGGGTGGTCTCTTTTTTCCTCCCGCCGCTCCGCGACCGGATCGAGGACATGCCCCACCTGGTGAACTATTTTGCCCGCCGCTTTGCCCTGAAATACGGCAAAAAAAACGGTGGCATCGCTACGGAGGCCCTTGAAATGATGCTCTCGCAAAAGTGGGAGGGGAATATCAGGGAACTGAAGAATGTCATTGATTCGGCAACGGTCATGAGCAAGGGGGAGCTGCTGATGCCCGAAGATATCGCCCCGTTCGTGAGCACCCAGGAACCGGCGCAACGGCAACTATCAGGTGCGACGGCCGACAATGGCAACTATTACGCCATTTTCAGGAACCTGCTGGAACCGGTATTTGACAGGATCTGCCAGACGGACAAGGGGACAGTGTTCGACAATATCAATAGCGGACTGGAAAAGGCCCTGGTAGAGATGGCGATGCAGAAGGGCAACAACAATCAGGTCTTTGCGTCAAAGCTGCTGGGCATCAGCCGCAACACCCTGAGGGACAGGCTGGAGAGGTTCAATATCAGCGGGGAATAATGCCGGCAAGGGCCTTGGCCAGCAGGTCGAAATCATCATCCAGCAGCGTCCTGACATCAAGCAGCAGCACCCCTTTGGAGATTCTGGCAATCACCGGTGTCCCGGCACTGCGCAGCGTCCTGTCAAGGCTCTCCGCAGAGAGCCGGCTGCTGGTAACCCCGATCAGCTTTGTCGGCAACTCCAGGGTCGGCAGGGCTCCGCCGCCAACCGCAGAAAATCCGTCCAGCAGCCGCAGCTCGACCGAGCTGTTCACCCGCCGCCTGGCCATGCGCAGCAGCTTCCTTGCCCGCCGGCCAAGCTCGTCCGCTGACATGGTCAGCATCCTCAATACCGGTATGTCGCACAGCACCGTTCTCTCATCACGGTAAAGCCGCAGAGTCGCTTCCAGGGCGGCCAGGGCAGTTTTGTCAAGGCGCAGCGCCCGCAGCAGCGGATGTTTTTTCAACGGGTCCACCAGCTCCCGGCGACCGGCAATAATCCCGACCTGCGATCCCCCCAGCAGCTTGTCGCCGCTGAAGACCACCAGATCCGCCCCCTCCTGCAGATACTTGCCGACCGTGGGCTCCCGGCAACCGAGCAGCGG
>VEOV01000179.1 GCA_012026855.1 Geobacter sp. | reverse complement strand
GTCATTGGTCGTCCGGTAGGTATTCTGCCCCAAGCCGTCATAACCGCCGATGCTGTAGTTCACCAGCCCGCCTGCCACCTTGCCGTGAATCATGATGCCGGTGTCATACCCTGAGATAAAAGCGCTGGTGACCACTGACTGATCGACAAACTGCAGCGCAGTCGAGGCAGTGATGAACTGACGGCCGAACTGGACCTTGTCCTGGCCGAAACGGAACTGCAGTTCGTCACGCAGCCGGTAGTTGAGCCAGGTCTCCTCCAGCAGCCCTGAGGTTGTGGCCGGATTCTGGAGATTGGCGAAATTCATCTGCATCTTGTAGCTCAGATCCTTGTCATAGGCGTAACCGTTCAGAAAGAGCTTGATCCGCTTCAGTTCGAATTTGCTGACATCCTGAACTTTTGAAGATGTGTCATTGGCATCGTCAAAATCCATGAGGGTGTAGCGGATCTGCATGCTGGCGCCCAGAGACATTCTGAACTTTTCATCGGCTGAAGTCAGGGTAAAGCCCTCACCCAGCTTGTAGTTCAGCGGCTTACTGCTGGTGACAGCCTTGTAATCCTCCTCGGTAATCACCCCTTTTTCTTTGAGCACATCCTCCAGGGTTCTGGCCTCTGCCTGGTGTGTGTAAATTCCTGAAGCAATAACCGCTAATGTAATCATTTTTTTCATCTGACTCTCCTCTCATTCCGGACCGGATAAATTCGTTATAGTCTTCAATACATAACGCATGCCAATTTGGAACGCATATCTAACATGCCGTAATAACTAATTATTCAAAATATTATAATGTCTCGTTATGTTGCTAATAATATAACGAATGAATGTTTCTTGAGCAGCCGCATGATTTTAAGTCACTTCCCATGACCTCTGTCGGCAATAAAGTTGCAAAGTTATCTGTACACAAAGGAGAGAACTCATGGAGCAGCTTGACCGGGAGAGCGCAAGAAGACTGTTTGAAGTGTACCGCAAACAGCGGGACGGCATCAGGAAGAGGCCAGAGCTTGCTTCGCTCTGCCTGATTTGCGGTTCGGTTCATGTGGCAGCGAAGAGCGGTGCACCCGGAATGCTTGCCTGCTGCAACTGTGGTTTCTCATGGTACCGCTATGACTGTCCGGCCTGCGGCAGGACTGTCGATGGGCGGGACCCGCACAATCCAGGCTGCCGGGTGTGCGGCTGGCGGATCTGCACCTGTGGCGCCTGCAGCTGCCCGGTGGAATCCTGAATGGGGGAGATAATATGAGCATTGTAACGTATGGCAGCAAAGTTACCATCAGCTATATCGGCACACTGGACAACGGCAGAATCTTCGACGAAACCGCCGATCAGGGGCCTCTTACCGTTACCATCGGCGCCGGTCAGCTGTTCCCGGCCATGGAACGGGCCATCATCGGCATGGAGGCAGGCAGCGTCAAAAATATAGTGCTGACGGCTGACGAAGCCTATGGCCCACACCAAAGGGAGAATCTCCTGCGGCTGTCACGGGATGCATTTCCTCTGGGCAAAGAGATCAAAACTGGTCAGAAAATAAGCATGGAGTTTGCCAACGGTACAGCCAGGGTGATGGTGGTGACTGCAGTGAGCGAATCCGGGGTGACCCTGGATGGCAATCATCCCCTGGCCGGGCAGGAGTTGACTTTTGCCCTGAAGGTGGAGCGGGTGGAGTAAGTGTCTCAGTGAGGCTGTTGAACCAGGGCGGCGCTCTTGAGAAAGTTCTGCAGTAGCTGGCGGGCGATGCTGTTGTAGGTGGCGGCTTTGGCGGCAAACTCTGCCAGCAGCCCTTCCATCCTCGCCGCAGTCGCCTCATTCCACTGGCACCAGTCGCGGATAATCTGTTCCGTCACCTCCGGGTGGAACTGCAGACCCCAGGCGCAGCTGCCGACCCGGAAAGCCTGGTGCGGGCAGGCGGTCGAGCTTGCCAGCAGCACACCACCTGCCGGAATGTCGAAGCTGTCATGGTGCCACTGAAATGTTGTGAAGCCGGCCTCAATCCCTGAAAATAGTCGGTCAACCTTGCCCGCGTCAGTTAGCGCGACCGGCAGGTTACCCAGCTCCTCCCATCTGTTTGACACCACTTTTGCCCCCAGGGCTGCTGCCAGCAGCTGGCCCCCCAGGCAGATGCCGAGATAGGGTGTTCCGGCAGTGACAACCGTTTTGATAAGCTTTTTCAGGTCAGGCAGAAAAGGGAATTTCTGGTCATCATTGGCGCCCATGGCGCCGCCTAGGACGAGCAGCGCCTGGATTTCGCCGCTGTGCGGCAGCTGCTCGCCCCGGTAGGGGTGATAGATGCGGTAGGGCAGTGATAGATGCTCCAGAAGGTTGCCGGGGGGGACTTCAGGGTCGTTCTGAATTATATGCAGCATGGCTCTATGTCCTATCTATTCTACCGGTATATTAAAGCTAGGATTTGACCGGCATGCTACTGATGGCCAGAAACCGCTCGTCAAAAATTGGCTCCAGCAGCGGTCTGACCTCGTGCCAGGCAAGACCGCCTCCACCGCATCCTGGACGGGGAACGATCACTTGCCGCCAGCCGTTTACATCCGTAAGTTTTACCAGTTGCAGCGCCGAGCGGACGATGATGCGCAGATCGGGCAGAGACCAGGCAGTCTCCTCCACCGGATAACTGACAATACCGTTGCCCAGATCAAAGACATGGTTGCCATGAGCGGTGATCAGTCCTCCAAGGTTTTCTGCCAGCCCAGGAATCCGGTCCGCCGCCTGCTTTGCCACACCGCGTCCCATTACAGCCCTGCCATCCCTTGTGAGTGAGCCGTTAACAGTGATGGCAATAATATTCTGCCCGTAATATTTCCAGATGTCGCCCTCAATTTCCAACATTTCCTGTTACGCCGCGTGAGGCAGCCGGTCTGCTGCCATATAGATTGCCATCAGTTCACAATTATTGAGGTCGCGTTTCCGTTTGCCTGACATTGCTCTCGCCCGATCCAGCAGTCGCGCCGCCTCGGGGCGGTCGACCACCACCCCCATGGAGCGATAGCGCTCGATCAGGCCGCTGCTGCCGGAGTGTTTGCCAATGGCAATGATCCGCTCCACACCGACCTCGGTTGGGTCGAAGCCTTCATAATTGTGCGGATCCTTGATGACACCATCGGCGTGCAAACCTGATTCATGGGCGAAAATCCGCTCGCCGACGATCGGTTTGGAAACGGAAAGCGGCCGCTGGGAGGCCTTGGCAACAAAGAGTGAAAGTTCCCGGAAGCGGTGGGTGTCGATGCCGGTCTCGATGGCGCAGGCGTGCTTCAGCCCCATGACCGCCTCCTCCAGTGCCGCGTTGCCGGCCCTTTCCCCCAGTCCGTTGACAGTGGTGTTAACAAACCGGGCCCCGGCACGGATACCGGCGATAGCATTGGCAGTGGCCATGCCGAGATCATTGTGGGTGTGGACTTCAATGTCAATCTCAGGAACTGACTGGCGCAGAAAGGCTATTTTGTCGTACATGGTGAACGGGTCCATGATGCCGAGAGTATCGCAAAAACGGAATCTGTCCCCCCCCAATGATCGCGTAATTTCCATCAACTCCACCAGGAAATCCAGATCTGCCCGACTGGCATCTTCGCCCCCCACAGAGACGTAAAGATTATGCTGTTTCGCAAATCCCAGGGCAACTTTCAGCTGCTCCTTGACTGCTGCCCGATCTTTGCGCAATTTATGTATTATCATCTGGTCGGAAACTGACAACGAAATATCGACTGCCTGCACGCCGCAGGTGATGCTTGCCTCAATTTCAGGCACCAGCGCCCGGTTCCAGGTCATCAGGCGGGCATTGAGGCCCAGGTCGACCAACTTGCGAATCCCGGCTTGTTCCTCTTCACCCATGGCCGGAATGCCGCATTCGATCTCCTGCACACCGATAGCGTCCAGCATCCTGGCGATGGCCAGTTTCTCCCGCAGAGAGAAGACCACACCGGCGGTCTGCTCGCCGTCACGCAGTGTCGTGTCGTCGATAATTATGCTGTTTTCCATTGGAACCCCCCTGAATAGAAAACCCCGGCGGAAGATCCGCCGGGGCGCCGTTGCCCTACATGCTATCTTTTCATGAGCAGATGTCGTGCCAACTATCCACGGCCACTATCCTGAGCAGTTCAAAGGGGTGCTGAAGCCCCTTTCACCTTGACGTAAGGCTATGTGGTTGCTATTATGCTAATCTTTTTACTGTCAGGTATCTGAAAGCGTGACGGGAACGCCGTCTCTCATTGCAACGCCTCTGCTGGCTGGACTTCCGGGATTACTCGTACTGTTCGGCAGCTCCATAAATTGAGGGAAGCGTAATTCAGGCGACGAGCCCCGGCTGTTTCCGTTCGATACGGCCTCCCCGCCACGCTTTCAGATGTTACAAACCGGAGGGGTAATGAAGCTGGAACGCGGATGTGTGCAGATTTACACCGGCAACTGCAAGGGGAAGACGACGGCAGCGCTGGGACTGGCTTTCCGGGCGGTCGGCCGGGGTCTGAAAGTGATCATGATCCAGTTCATGAAAGGGGGCGGCCCCTATGGCGAGCACCTCGCTGCCGAGAAACTGGCGCCGCTGCTGACCATCATCCCGACCGGCAGGGAAGGGTGGGTCAACAAGGACAATCCGGCCAAAGAGGATGTGGAGCTGGCGGGACAGGCGCTGGCCCTGGGAAGGGAGAAGCTCCTTTCCGGTGACTACGACCTGGTCATTCTGGATGAGATCAATGGCGCTGCCGGTTTCGGACTGATCTCGGTTGAGCAGATCCTGGAGTTGATCAGCATCAGACCGGAGCAGGTCGAGCTGGTGCTTACCGGCAGGAATGCCGATCCAAGGGTTGTCGAGGCTGCCGATCTGGTGACCGAGATGACGGAAGTCAAACATTACTATAAGGCTGGTGTTCCGGCACGAATAGGAATCGAGAAATAAGGAGACTATCAATGGCTGAGAGAAAATTGCGTATACTGGTTGGCAAGCCTGGTCTGGACGGGCATGACAGGGGTGCAAAGGTTGTAGCGCGGGCTTTCCGGGATGCCGGGCTTGAAGTTATCTATACCGGTCTGCACCAGCCACCGGAACAGATCGTATCGGCTGCCATTCAGGAAGATGTCGACTGCATCGGCCTCTCTATTCTCTCCGGCGCCCATAATACCCTGCTCCCCAGGGTCTGCCAGCTGCTCAAGGACAAGCAGGCCGAAGACATTTCCGTCTTCTGCGGCGGTGTCATTCCGGAAGACGATATCCCGGGGCTCAAGGCAGCCGGCCTGAAAGAGGTCTTTACCCCCGGTACCTCTACCGAGGACATCGTCGCCTGGGTGAAAGCGAACATAGCCTGCTGATGGGACTTGCCGAAAGAATACTGGCTGGTGATCTCCGGGCTGCAGCAAGGCTGATGCGTGATGTGGATGATGGTTTTGCCTCAGCCCTCGAAGAGTTGAAGGTCCTCTACCCCCACACCGGCAGGGCCTATATCATCGGCATCACCGGCCCCCCGGGCGCAGGCAAGTCGACCCTTACCGACCAGATTACCGCGGCCTTCCGGCTGCAGGGAAAACGGGTCGGCATTGTGGCCATCGACCCCACCAGCCCTTTCACCGGTGGCGCCATTCTTGGTGACCGGATCAGGATGAACCGCCACGCCGACGACCCGGGGGTATTCATCCGCAGTTTGGCTACCCGCGGCGCTTTGGGGGGGATCTCCCGTTCCACCGGCGAGGTGGTCAACATCATGGATGCCATGGGGATGGATGTGGTCATCATCGAAACGGTCGGTGTCGGTCAGGATGAAATCGATATCGTCCGGATGGCCCACACCACGGCCGTTGTCATGGTTCCGGGCCTCGGGGACGACATCCAGGCGATCAAGGCCGGCATTCTGGAAATTGCCGATGTGTTCGTGGTCAACAAGGCTGACCGGGACGGTGCTGACCGGACCGCCAGGGATCTGGCCGTGATGCTGGAGATGGGCAAGCGGCAGGAGGGCGACTGGCTCCCCAAGGTGCTGAAGACCGAGGCGAGCCGCAACAAAGGCATCGACGAGCTTGTGGCCGAGTTTGAAAATCACCGGCAGCATCTGTTTTCCTCCGGCCGGATCGACCATTTCCTGCGGGAAAAATGTGCCGTGGTCTTCAGTGAAATGCTCAAGGACCGGCTCTTTAGTGCCGTACTTGACCGGATCACTGCAGATGGCCGCTTTAACAGCACTGTCGAAAGTATCTGCCAGCGGGACCATAATCCCTATAGTGCAGTTGAAACCATGTTGGCCGAGTTTCTGAACAGACCGGCAACGTCACTCTGAAACGATGAAAAAGATAATCCTCCCCCTAATTGTCCTGCTGATTCTGGCGATAATCACTCTTCAAAAACCATCCCTGCTGGCCGAACCGGCTGCCAATCCCAAAGATCCGGCCAGGGAAGATCTCACCAGGGTCGAGTACCCCAGTCTGAAGAACATCAAGTGGCACGGCCATTTTATCAGACCGAACGAAACGCTGGAGACGCTGTTCGGCAGCGACTGGCAGCTGGTGGCGCGCTTCAACCGGGTCGACAGGCGGCATGTTTACCCGGGCATGACCATCAAGGTGCCTGACCGGATGGACGATATCCGGGGCTATACGCCGCTGCCTGCGCTTTACGAGCCTGCCAGGCGGCATGACAAGTATATCCTGGTGAACATGACCGAGCAGTGGCTTGGGGCCTACGAGTACGGCAAACTGAAGTTCTCCGTGCCGGCTGCCACCGGCCGGCCAGGATTCGAGTCGCCGACCGGTATTTTCAGCATTACTGCCCGCGACCGGCATCACACCTCGTCGCTCTACAAGACCGACAATGATGAAGAGCAGTACCCCATGGACAATGCCATGCGTTTCCATATTGCCCCCGACGGTGTCGCCTACTGGATTCATGCCCGTGACCTCCCCGGTCGGCCTGCTTCCCACGGCTGCATCGGCCTGTTCGATGAGGCCATGCAGAAGCGGATGTTCGAGACCCCGGAGAACCCGGTGCTGCTGGACTCGCAGAAGGTCTATGCCTGGGCAGTGGGTGAGGATGAGTATGAGGATGACAGCGGCGGGCCAGAGGAACTGGAGGACGGTCCGGTGGTTGAGGTGATCGGCCAGAACCCGGTCTACAGAGAAGGATAGCAGAATTTTTCGCAACACCATCAAAGGAGTTAACATGCAAAAGATATTGGTCGTCGTTGCAGCACTGCTTACTTTTTCGGCTTCTGCCCTGCTGGCGGCGCCGCTGGTAGCCAAGCCCGAGGAGGCGTTCAAGAAATCCTTCCCCACTATCAAGGTCGATGCGTTTACGGAGGGCCCGGTTGCCGGCTCCTATGAAGTAACTACCGGGGCCGAAATAATTTTTTACTTTCCTGAGAAAGATCTGCTCTTTGCCGGCAATATTTTCAACAAGGAGTTCAAGAACCTGGTCGAGGAAAAGAAGCAGGCACTTCGGGCAAAAAAGCAGGCTGAAGCCCTGCAGATGCTGAAGGATCTGCCGCTGGGAGATGCAGTCAAGGTCGGTAACGGCCCGAAAAAGGTGATTGAATTCACCGATCCCGATTGCCCCTACTGCCGGCGTGCCTCCGAGGCGTTGAAAAACAGGACCGACATCACCCGTTATGTCTTTCTGACACCACTGGCCCATCCGAACGCCATCAACAAGGTCCACTACATCCTGAGCGCCAAGGACCAGGAGGCTGCCTATCACGAGATGATGGCCGGCAAACCGCTCCCGGATCCGAAAGCCTCCTTCAGCATGGAGGTCAAGGTCAAGGCGCAGGAGTACCTGAGCATTGCCCGCTCCATGGGGATTGACGGCACGCCGACCTTCTTTATCAATGGCCAGCAGGTGGTTGGTGCCGATATGGAGAAGATTGACGCCCTCCTGAAATAGCAGCCATAACAGGAAACGATGACAATAATCAGGAGAGCGAGCGACGGAAGTATCACTATTCCTGCTGAACTGGCAGGCCGTTTGCTCGCGTCTGCTGTCGAACTCGCTGCCGAGGTGGATGTTGTCGGACGGCTCATACTGACGCCGCTGGCCACCCGTCCGGCGCCTGAGTCAACGGATCTCAGCGACGCCATCAAACAGAAGAACCTGGCAACCGGCATACAGCATATCAAGGGGGTCGGCCCCAAGCTGGTGGAAGCTTTTCAACGTCTCGGGATTACTACCCTGGAAGATGCCCTCTATCTGCTGCCC
>VEOV01000167.1 GCA_012026855.1 Geobacter sp. | reverse complement strand
GCCTGTAATGTCCCCACCAAAGGGGTTTGAAGCCCGTTTCTGGGGATTTATCGCCCCCCGGGACCGGTTTGACATCTGCAGCGGTAAAAAATGCCCGCCGCCAAAAGCGACCGCCCTCCTCTCCATGATGATCGGCAGATACGAACCAAAGGGGGAGAGCATCAAGGCCGCTTTCGGCACCGCCTCAACCATGGACATCTCCTTCAACAATCTCGGTCACGTTTTCGCCAGCCTGCCGGTGTTTTACAAGGACAGCGACGGCTTTCTCCTCCCCGAACCGGTGCGTGACGGCGAGCGGGCCGGCTTTCCCGCCTACCTGAACAAGGGGCATGCCGTTGCGGTAATCGCCGCCAGTGACCGGCCGCTCTGGCTGCCGGTCAGTAGGGAGAGGTACCTGAAGGCGGCCATTGCTGCCGAGGTGAAAAATCTTGAAGTCCCACCTGTTGCCAGGAAGAAAAAAGGGAAGAAAGGGGCTGCCCCCGGCACCACCCCCAGTGGCAAACCAATATTTGTCGAAGAGAGCAAGACCTGGATCGATCCGGTGGAAGAGAAGGTCATGATCGAGAAGAGCCGGCTGGTAACAGAAGGGATCAAGGAAACAGACGAAGTAATCAAGGAACGGATCCAGAAGCTGCAGACCGAGCTTGATGCCATGACGCCGGAACAGCGCGACCGGCAGGCACGGGTCGAACCGGCTACAGCAGCTGACAGCGATGCCGTGCCGCTGCTGCCCCCGGACAGCAGTTCCGGGGTAGCGGTAGTGACCCCGAATTTCCGCTATTTCAACCCGAAGCTCCCGGCCGATACGCCGCAGCTGGCCGTAATCCAGTGGAAATTCGACGGTGACACCCAGTACGATCCGGCCAAAAGCAGCATCAGTGACACGCTCAACAACCGGGTGCTTCTAGAGATCTACAAGAACATGGATTGGCAGAAGCTGCGGAGCAAAATCAAATAACCAGAGCCGGGCACTGCCCGGCTGCTGCACCGCGCATCACTCGAACTGCGCCCTGAACTCCTCTACCATGCTACGCAGGGCAGCGACTTCCTCTCTCAGGGCGGCCACCTCTGTTTCAAGGGCTGCAACCCGCTCGTCCTCTGCCATCACCCTGACCCGGGCCGCCTCAGCCGGCAGGTGGCGCTCAGAGGCCGCGATCTGTGGCTCACCGGAGAGCAGGTGGGCATAACGCTGCTCCTTCTGGCCCGGCTGGCGAGGCAGCAGCACCACCAGCTGTTGCTCGAAGCCTTCCAGTTCACGCAATGACTCCTCCACCGCGGCAATATCGGTAAATGAGGTCATCCGCTCGCAGCGGCTGCGCAGCTCGCCAAGGGTCTGGGGACCGCGCAGCAGCAGCTCGGCCAGGATGGCCAGCTCAGGCGGCGCAAAGGTTTCACCCAGGCAGTGGCAATATTTCGGCACCCTCCCCCCTGCGCCGGACTGGCGGGCAAACCCCTTCATCCTCAGCCGGTCAAGCCCCCTGACAACGTCACTCTCTTCAAGGGACATGACAGGGTCACGGTTGGATTTCTGGTTGCAAGCAGTGGTAAGAGAGTTTAGAGTGAGAGGATAATATTCCGGTGTAGTCAGCTCTTTTTCAATAAGGGCGCCGAGAATTCTGGTTTCCGTTTCGTTGATGGGCAGGTTCATTGAGTACTCCTTGCATCTACTTTTAGCGAAAAAGGGCCGGGGAAAAAAGCAAAAAATAATAAAGGAGCAGTAAAATGGCAAAAGCAAAAAATGGTGATTCAGTTCTGTTCAACTACACAGGCAAACTGGATGACGGGACTATCTTTGACACAACCCTGGAGAGCGAATGCAGCGACGAAGGGTGCAGCACCGGCGAATGCGACACTGATGACTGCGGCTGCGGCCACGACTCAGGCCCGATGGAGCTGGTACTCGGCTCGGAAGAGTTCTTCCCGGCAGTGGAAGCAGCCCTTGTAGGGATGGCCGCCGGTGAGACCAAAACCGTTGTCATTCCGGCTGCCGAAGCGTTCGGTGAGTTTGACGCCGAGAAAGTATTCTCCGTGCCGGCCTCTGACCTGCCTGAGGAGTTTGATGCCGTGGTCGGGGATGAACTGATCCTCTCCGGTGACGACGACGAGGAGCTGGGGGTAACTGTGGTTGAGATTACCGACGAGCAGATTACCTTCGACGCCAACCACCCGCTGGCTGGCCAAGACCTCACCTTCGAGCTGGAACTGCTGGAAATCAAGTAGTTTTTACATCTAGTTGCAACAAAAAAGCCGGCTTCAAGCCGGCTTTTTTTATTGCTGAAGCAGTGCCAGGGGAAGCCGTATCGAACGAAAACAGCCGGGGCCCGTCGCCGGATTCCCTGTAATCCTCTTGCTAACGGCAGCGGCTATCTGTCAGGGGAGCCTCAAAAGGCAAGCAGCAGAGGCGTTGCAGTGAGAGACGGTTTCCCCTGGCACTGCTCCAGCGCTCACCAAGGCAAAAGCGGATCAGCTGAGCACTTCGTCCATGCTGCCGCTTCTGAAACCCTCCAGATCAAGCGTCACATAACTGAAACCGCACTCCCGGAAAAAACTGCAGAGTTTTTCCCGCAGCGGAGCCGTCGTCAACCGCTGGAAATCAGCCGGCGCCACCTCGATTCTGGCAATATCCCCATGGTAGCGGACCCGGAAAACCGTGAAACCTTCATCCTTCAAAAATGTTTCGCACTTCTCCACCTGGCGCAGCCGCGCAGCGGTGATCTCCGTGCCGTATGGGAAGCGGCTGGCAAGGCAGGCAAACGACTGGCGGTTCCAGGTACTCAGGCCAAGCTCCCGGCTAAGCTCACGGATCTCTGCCTTGGTAAAGCCGGCCTCCAGCAGCGGACTCTTGATCTGCAGCTCTTCCAGGGCCTTCCGCCCCGGCCGGTACTCGCCCAGATCATCGACATTACTCCCGTCCGCCACACAGCTCAGCCCATGCTGGGCGGCCAGCTGCAACGCTGCGGTAAACACGGCGGTCTTGCAGATATAGCAACGATCCGGGGGATTGGCCGCAAACTCGGCCGAAGCAATCTCATCGGATTCAACCACGAAATGCCTGACTCCGAGCTCTGCCGCCAGCGCCCGGGCCTCAGCCACCTCCCAGCCCTGGTGCAGCGGCGATGCCTCGGTAAAGGCGGCAACCTGCTCACCCAGGAGATCATGGGCCACCTTGAGCAGCAGGGTCGAATCCACTCCGCCGGAAAAAGCCACCAGCACCGAGCCGTAGCCTCTCAAAATATCCTGCAGTTTTTCCAGTTTACTGTTCATGCCACCGACCTCTTGCACAATATGATTACTGCGAGCATAGAATTTATTACCGCGACAGTCAACAATGTAGAATATTCATCACCTGCCTCAGAATATTCCCCGCCAGCTGCTGCAGCCGGCCACAGGCAAACCGCAATAGTTACGCAATTACAAGGTGTTACCTAAGACAGCACCCCTTGGCATGGGAATTGAAATATCTGGGTTTATCAGGAGGTCACCCATGCAATCAAAAAAAGTCGTCACCCTGCTGCTGATCCTGACTTCGCTCTCGTTACTGGCGGTCATGGCGCTCTATGTGAAACTTGACACCACGACAAAGAGCCTGTCAGCCGGCAATACCACTACCAAAAGCTGCTGCGGCAGCAAACCGGCCTGTTGCAACAACAAATAGGAAAAAGGAGATTTTATGAAAAGCAGGATTTCCCGTAAGTTTACCGCCGTTTTGACAGCAGCATTCATTTTCATGGCAGTTGCCGGGGCAGCGGCCTTCTCCCTGGGGAAGTACGAAAAAGTCAAAGCCGCCAACGGTGAAGTCGTCATTCCGGCCGCCAAGGTTGCCAATGGCAAGGCCCATTTTTACAAGTTTGAAGACAATGGCAAGGAGATCGCCTTCTTCGTGGTCAAAGCGTCTGACGGCAGCATCAAGAGCGCCTTTGACGCCTGCGACTCCTGTTACCGGGACAAAAAGGGGTATGAACAGCAGGGTGACAAGATGAACTGCAAAAACTGCAACCAGAAGTTCGTCATCAACCGCATCGGCCCCAATGCCACCGGCGGTTGCAACCCCGGTTACCTGCCCAACAAGCAGACTGGCGGCAATGTGGTCATTTCAGTAGCCGACCTCAAGGGTGGCGCGAAGTTTTTCTGATCCGGAACCAGCAAGCTATGGAGATTTGAACTCTTGCTGAAGAGCGACTTGGCTGCAATTCGTAGTAGTTCTTGGCGAAATTGAACGGCCGTAGCAGATGCTGTCTGAGCGCAGCGAGTTCATCTGCTACAGTGAGATGAGTCTAGAACTACAGAATTCAGCCATTTGGAGCGATCAGTAAGAGTTCAGAGCTCCATTTTAGAGGCAAATTCATGAACCTGCAAAGCATCGCCCTTAACAACCTGAGACGCCGCAAAGCCAAAATGGCCTTTCTCACCATTGGCCTTACCGTCGGCATCGCCACCATCGTCACCCTGGTCACCCTGACCCGCTCCATGTCCGGTGATATCGAGCGGAAGATGGAGGAATTCGGCGCCAACATCCTCATCACCCCGAGCAGCAACGGCCTCTCCATGAACTATGGTGGCATCAGCCTCGGCGGCGTCTCCTTCGATCAGCGGGAGATCCTGGAAAAAGACCTGGCCAAGATCAAGACCATCGAAAACCACAAAAACATCTCGGCCAGCTCCCCGAAAGTGCTGGGGGGCATCAAGGGCGGCAGTCACGAACTGCTCCTGGCCGGGGTCGATTTCCCCAGCGAGCTGAAGATGAAGCAATGGTGGAAAGTGTTCGGCTCCGCTCCCGAGAAGGACGACGAGATTCTGGCCGGCAGCGAAGCAGCCAAGGTTCTGGATCTGGAGTCAGGCAGCACGCTCACACTCAAGGGTGAGACCTTCAAAGTCAGCGGCATTCTTGAACAGACCGGTTCCCAGGATGACGCCCTGATTTTTGCGGCCCTGCCACGGGCCCAGAAGCTGCTCGGCAAGGAGGGCAAGATCACCATTGCCGAAGTGGCCGCGCTCTGCTCCGGCTGCCCCATCGGTGACATGGTCACCCAGATCGCCGAGAAACTGCCCGATGCCAAAGTCTCGGCCATCCAGCAGGTGGTGGCCGGCAGACTGAAGACCCTGGACCAGTTCAAGCGCTTCTCCATGGGAATTGCCGCGGTGGTGCTCTTTATCGGGTCGCTCATCGTGCTGGTCACCATGATGGGGAGCGTGGCCGAGCGGAAGAGCGAGATTGGCGTTTTCCGGGCCATCGGCTTCAGAAAGAGCCACATCATGAAAATCATCCTGACGGAAGCGGCGCTGGTCAGTTTTATTGCCGGCCTGCTCGGCTATGGCAGCGGCCTGCTGGCGGCCAGGATCGTGCTCCCCTTCATGGCTGAGAGTAAAAGCGCCCATCTGGTGACCGATGCCTGGACAGGAGCGGCCGCCCTGCTGCTGGCCCTGCTGCTTGGCGGCATTGCCAGTATCTATCCGGCCCGCCAGGCGGCGAAGATGGATCCGACAGAAGCACTGAGAGCGCTGTAGGTGATTATGGAGGTTGGGTGGCCTTCTGTTCGCTTTTACGGCTTTACGTTCTGTAGTTCTAGGCTCATCTCGCTGTAGCAGATGAACTCGCTACGCTCAGACAGCATCTGCTACGGGCGCTCAATTTCACCAAGAACTACGACGAACTGAAGCCAATCCGCTTCACAGAAAACCACCCAACCTCCATATGGACAACATGAAGTTGCTGGAGAAAAGATTATGCCGATCATCGAAACGAAGAATCTGAAGAAACAGTACATCAGCGGCGACGAGGTTGTTGAGGCGCTGCGGGGGGTGGATATCAGCATCGAGGCGGGGGAGTTCATCACCATCATGGG
>VEOV01000317.1 GCA_012026855.1 Geobacter sp. | reverse complement strand
GGGTCAATATCAGGATAAGCTCTTGCAGCATGACGAGTCTCCTGTTGTCGACAATACAATAGAAGAAATTAATCTATTCAGTGGTAAACAGTATCATAGTAAACTCGGCTGGCAACCATCTCCCGTCCTGCCGGAGCCTTATCACCAGTTACATATCGGGTAAGAACGCGGCTAGCGATGACATTTGCCGTGCCGCCTGAGTGATGACGCTGGCTGGCTGGAAACTAGTTGTAAGTGAACAGAGAGGTCAAAACAAAAACCGCCCCGCCGGAATTGACCCGGCGGGGCGATTTTTGTTTTGCTTGCGTCAGAACAGCTATGCTAGTTCATCAGTCGTTATAATTACCATGTCTGTGGCCCTGGCCGCGTTTCTCACCACGGTCCTGCCGCTCTTCCTTGTCGCGACGGCGTTCTTCACGGCGTTCTTCCTTGCGTTCCTCCCGCTGCTCCCGGCGCGCATCCTTCAGTTCTTCTCTCCGCTCTTCCCTCCGCTCTTCCCTTCGCTCTGCGACCGGGGTGAAGCGGCGGCCGTGGTAGTGATCGCGGTCGGAACGGTAGCGGCGGTACTCAGTTTCGCGATAGCTGCGGATCCGCTCATGTTTGTGCCGGCGGATTTCGGGCGGCAGATGGCGCCGCTCGATGGTCCGCCACGGCCCGTTGTAGTCCCCTCCCTCGTACCATACCCGGTTCCGGTAGAGGTAGTAGACATCCCCGACCAGATAGATGTCGTAGGGGACGCCGACGGCGGCATAAAAGCCGAGTGAGGGCGGCTCGATGAATTCCGGCGGTGAGGAGATGGAGAAGAATACCGAACCCCGCGAAGAGTCTACCGTGACCGGTACTCCGACGCTGAGATTGAAGTTGACCTCGGCCTGGGCCAAATCTGCCAGCGGCGCGACGATAAGTCCCATGAGAGCTACAGCTACTGCAATACGTTTCATAGTTACCTCCATTCTGGTTTATGCTGAAGTTGAATGCAAAAAAGCCGGGTGCCGGATATCAGTGATGATATTTCGGCAACCCGGCTGTCTGCTGGAGACCCGTGGGCTTTCCGCCCCACCCTCGCGGGTGGTTTAGTATTGTCGTCTATCGTGGCAAACCGGTTGTTGCTTCTCTTTTTTAAATAGCGCACTGCCGGCCGCAGGTCAAGGCAATTTTGGCGCCGCCGCCCCGCCAGGGTAGGCTGGGCGGTATGACTGCCGGGTCGTTCAGGTCATTTCGGCCTTGATTCTTGCCGCCAGAGCCGGGGTAATCCCCTTGACTGCTGCCAGCTCCTCGGGTGAAGCATTCCTGATCCCCTGAACACTGCCGAACTTTTCCAGGAGGCGCTTGCGCAGGGCCGTGCCGATACCGCTGATGGCATCAAGTTCGGAAGAGATGGCCGCATTGCCCCGTAGCTTGCGGTGGTAGGTGATGGCAAAGCGGTGCGCTTCGTCGCGGATCCGTGCCAGGAGCAGCAGCGCCGGCGAGTTCTGCCGCAGGGAGACCGGGTTCTTGCGGCCGGGAAGGAAGACCCGCTCTTCGCTCCGGCTGAGGTCGGAGGCGGTCATGCTCCGTTCCACCCTGCTCTTGGCCAGTCCGGCCAGGTCGATGCCGTTGATGCCCAGTTCGGTCATGACAGCGGTGAGGATTCCCAGCTGGCCGATACCGCCGTCAACGATGATCAGGTCAGGGGCGTCGACCGTTTTGCCCTCCTTGAAGCGGCGGGAGAGCACTTCGCGCATCATGGCAAAATCATCGGCCTGGCCGACGGTTTTGATCCGGTATTTGCGGTAGCGGGACTTGTCCGGCTTGCCATCAAAAAACGAGACCTGGCTGCCGACGGCGTTTTCCCCCTGGATGTTGGATATGGCGTAGCATTCGATCCGTTGTGGACTGCGCTGCAGCTGCAGTTTTTCCTGCAGTTCGGCCAGCAGGGCGCCACTCTCTTCCAGCTTCTTCAACCGCTGCAGCGCGGCATTTTCGGCGTTTTTCACAGCCATGCGCACCAGCCCGAGCTTGGCCCCCCGCAGCGGGCTGGTAATGGCGACTTTCTTGCCCCGCTTTTCGGTCAACAGCTCGCCCAGGGCCGCTTGTCCTTCCAGCGGCAGCGGCAGGATGATTTCGTCGGGGATGATGACCTCCTGGCCATAGTAGGCGTTGACAAACGAAGCAAGTGCCTCTGTCTCATCAAGCTCCCAGTCGAAGTGGTAATGGCTGCTCCCCAGCAGCAGGCCGTTGCGGATGAAGAGGATGCTGAACTGCAGGTCAGACCCGGCGGCGATCATGCCGATGACATCGCTGTCACCCCCCACTGCAGCGACTTTCTGGTTTTCGACGGTTGCGTCAATGGCCCTGATCAGATCGCGGTAGCGGCCCGCCTCCTCATAGGCCATACTTTCTGCTGCCGCTGCCATTCTCGCTTTATAGATGGCTACTATCTCCCGGTTGCGGCCGGAGAGAAAATGGGTGGCCCCTTCGACCAGGGTGTTGTAATCCTCAGGGCTGATCAGCCCGAAGCAGGGGGCAGAGCACTGTTTGAGCTGGTGGTAGAGGCAGGGGCGCTTCCTCTGACGACAGTTCTGCAACGGGTAGTGGCGCAGGGGAAAGATCCGGCAG
>VEOV01000060.1 GCA_012026855.1 Geobacter sp. | reverse complement strand
TCAGGTATTTCATCATTTGCAGTATTGTCGTCAGCTTTTCATCCTGCGCAACTTTGACACATCATCTTTTTCATCCAGGCAGCATGCCTGAGCAGTTACCAATCACATAGCAATTATCCTCATTACGAGCGATAAAGGTAAACCTATCGTGAGGTAGGGACACAAAGCCACGGGTCTTGGCGCAAGTCAGGCCAAGATAGCCGGGTTACCGACTCAGACACAGGCATGGGTTTATGCCCTGACCCCAATTGCCTGATGACATGGAGTTTATGGTAAACCCGGCTTCCCCGAAGCCGGGTTTTTTCGTTTTATTTCCACCACCAGCCAATCCGAGACAGTCATGATGCCTGCACAGGCCGTCACACCCACCAGCAAAGCACATCTCGCCAGCCGTTTCGGCAGCGAACGGGCGTCGAGCATGGTCGAATTCGCCCTCGTCTTGCCCATGCTCATCCTTTTGCTCTCGGCGGTTCTGGATCTTTCACGGGCCCTCTACACCCATACCGCTTTGCAGGCAGCCGCACAAGAAGGGGCGCGCTACGGGATCGTCGCTCCTGGGGACAACAACGGTATCCAAACAACCGCACAGCAAGCCTTGATCGGGCTTGACCCCGCCCGCACAAGCTTCAATATCACCCGGCCCAGCAGCGCCGAAATCGCAGTGGAAATCTTTTATGACTTCCCGCTGGCCACACCTCTGATTGAACTCCTCTTCGATGGCAACGGATTGCTCCTCCGCGGTACCGCACGCATGTTGCTCTATTAACCTCTCATCCTCTGCGCTCAAACACATTCACCCTTTCACACCCAACCCACAGGAGAACCACCATGCTTTCCCACCTGATCGCCCAACTGCTGCACAACGAAGATGGCGCTGAAATGTCCGAAGTCGCCGTCGTCCTCGCCCTGGTCGTCGTGGTCGCCGCTGCCGGCTTTACCCTCCTCGGCTCAGGCATCGATTCCCTCACCCAGCAGGTCGCCGGCTTCCTCGGCGGCGCGTGACCCCTTTTCGGCATCCACAGAGACGCAGAGTCCAGGCCATCATCCACCAGCGTCGCTGCCAGACCTGGACGCTGCGTCTCTACATTTCATCCTGCTTCCGTTCATCTTCCCCCTCCAACATTCGCCATGATCGCTGTGCGCAGGGCTCACCCCCCCTCCAAACCATGCCCCTGCAACTTCTTCGCCGCGAAACGGGCCAAAGCTTTGCCGAATTGGCCATCATCCTCCCCATGCTGGTCTTGCTCACGCTGGGGGTGCTCGATCTGGGCCGCGGCGTCAGCGCCCACATCATGCTGAGCAATGGCGCCCGTGAAGGCGCCCGGTGGCTCAGGACCCACCCCAGCGATACAGCCGGCGCTCGCCAGCGGGCTCTTTTCGAGATCACTCGGTTGGGGGGAAACGACGAAAACACAACCGTGTCGCTCAGCAGCGGCGGCAGCGGCCAGCTTGCCACCGTGACCATCGACTACACCTTCCCTTTCTTGTCCGGTCTCCTGGGCAGTCCGAGCATCAATCTCCATGCCAGTGTGAGCCTGCCGATCTTCTGACCCACCATTGCCTCCGACCATGCGCCGCCTCTCCATCCTCCCCACCCTTTGCCGCCGGCTACAGCACGAAGAGCAGGGCTCCACGCTGGCCTATTTTGTCATTTCCTTGACGGTGCTGCTCGGCTTTGCCGCCATGGTTCTCGATCTGGGCATCGGTTTTTGGGAGCGGCGGCAAATGCAAAATGGCGCGGACGCCGCCGCCCTTGCCGGCGCTCGCATCCTAGCCTTGGGCGGCAGCAACACGGCCATCGCCGCCGAGGTAGACCGGCTGGCCGCAGCCAATAACGTCAGCGACTACACCTGGAGCCTGGTCAATAGCAACCAGGGCGTACAGGTGCGGGCCGACGCCGCCTTTGACACCTGGTTTGCCCGGATTTTTGGTCTGAACACTATCAACACCGGAGCCACCAGCGCCGCCAGCATGTCTGCTGTGGGCGAAACCGGCAACCTCCTACCCATGACCACCATGTGCCAGCCCTTTACCTACGGCGCCGCCTACCGTTTGTGGAGCAATGACGATATGGAAGCGCCCGGCAACTTCGGCTGGCTGGATTGGACCGGTCTTCCGGTTGGCAACTCCGAGTTGGCCCGAAACATCGCCGATCCCGCCCTCAGCGGCAATTGGAGCATCGGTCAGTGGATCCCTGCCGGGCCTGGCATACAGAACAGTAGCCCGGTGCAGTCAGCGCTCGGTCTTTGGCTGGGACAGCATGTCACCATCCCCCTCTACGACAGCGTTGTCGGCACAGGCAGCGGCACCCAATATCGCATCTGTGGATTCGGCGAGTTTGTGCTCACCAGCTTCAACTTCCAGGGCAATGACAAATATGTGGAAGGC
>VEOV01000275.1 GCA_012026855.1 Geobacter sp. | reverse complement strand
TTCGGCTTGTGCAGGGCGTTTGAATCGACACCGCCGGAAAGGATCTTGCCGGATGGGGGGATGACGGTATTGTAGGCCCGGGCCAGACGGGTAATGGAATCGAGCAGAATGACGACATCACGCTTGTGCTCCACCAGTCGCTTGGCCTTTTCGATGACCATCTCGGCAACCTGGACGTGACGGGAGGCCGGCTCGTCAAAGGTGGAGGAGACAACTTCCCCTCTGACGGAGCGCTGCATATCGGTAACCTCTTCCGGTCGCTCATCAATCAGGAGAACGATCAGATAGACTTCCGGATGATTGGCAGCGATGGAGTTGGCAATGTTCTGCAGCAGCATGGTCTTGCCGGTACGTGGCGGCGCCACGATGAGGCCGCGCTGGCCTTTACCGATGGGCGAGGTCAGTTCCATGACCCGCATAGGCATATTGTCCGGCTCGGTCTCCAGGATCAGTTTTTCATCGGGGTAAAGAGGTGTCAGGTTGTCAAAGAAGATCTTGTCTCTGGCGACATCAGGCGACTCAAAGTTGACCTTTTCTACTTTGAGCAGGGCAAAATAACGCTCCCCCTCTTTTGGAGGGCGAATCTGACCGGAAACGGTATCGCCGGTATGCAGGTTGAAACGCCGGATCTGGCTTGGGGAGACATAGATATCATCGGGACCCGGCAGATAGTTGTAATCAGGAGCCCTGAGGAAACCGAAGCCGTCGGGCAGGGTTTCAAGCACCCCCTCGCCGAAGATCATGCCGTTCTGCTCGGTCTGGGCGTTAAGAAGGGCGAAGATGAGATCCTGCTTCCTCATCCCTGAAGCGCCTTCAATATTGAGTTCCCTGGCAAGCGTATTAAGCTCGCTGATTTTTTTGCCCTTCAGCTCCTGTAGGTTCATCTCTGCTCCTGTTACTATGCAATCCATGATGATTTATCGACAAAAAATCTGTCTGAAATTCTTTTTGGCGGCGATTCTGTGTTGAGTTAAGTGAGTGGCCTGCTTTATGGGATTCCTACTCGTCGGAGGTTGCCTGCTTAAGTTAATTTGCGGAATTTTTGCGAGGGTAATTCTATTTACAATTTTATAGCTTCCACTGGAACGGTTTGTCAATGAAAATAATCTTTACTGTCGTGTTGGCCATCTTATCGGAGAAAAGGTTCGTACAGCCGGGCAGCCGGCTGCCATGTGCGCGGGCAACCTGTTCAGTTAACCATGCTCTCCATCGGGGAGCTGCTGCTTGACTGCGGCGAGTTTTGCGGAGATGAACGCTTTCAGTTCGTTGATCCTGAGCAGCGAAACCCCCTGCCCGACAACCTCCATGAATTCGACCCCAAAGCCATGGGCTCCACCCGAATTCCGGTGCCAGACAACCCTGCCTTTCACCTCCATCGGAATATCTGACTCCGGCAGCTTGAAGGTAAACTTGAGCACATCGTTGATCTCGGCATTGATCCCGGTAATGGCGAAAACACCGTTGAGACTGAGATTTTCCATGGTGGCCTCATAGCTGAGCCCATTGGCCAGAATTTTCATCTGAAAATCAACGGGAATTCTGCCCCCTCGCCTTTCAATTTCCGGGATATACTTTTTAACGGCATTGAGAAACAGTTTGGCTTCCAGTGGTTTGCTGAGGACCTCGGAACAGCCGGCAAGCTGATACTCCTGCATGTCCTCTTCGCTGGTGGCATTTGATGCCATGATGACAGGTATGTGTGCAATGGCCGGATCCGCCTTGATAGCCTTGCAGCAGTCCAACCCGTTCATCACCGGCATGTACTTGTCCATGACAATCAGGTCGGGGAGTTCGCGCCGCACCTTCTCAAGAGCCTCGGCGCCATCACTGGCGGTAATAATCTGTACCGATGAAGAGGCCAGAAATTTTTTCTGGATTTCAATCAGGAGCTTAACATCATCGACAAGCAGTATTTTTTTCATAAACATAATAAGTCTCCAATGCAATTAATTACAGTCCAAGCGATTCAGAACCGGTGACTTACGGACAGACAACAGCAGGCCGCTCTTGTCATCTGCTGTTTATCCTGACCCTGAGAGCCTTAAAAAATACCTATAAATCGACCAAAAGTCCATAGTATTAACGACGCATAATATCCGACAACCACTGAGCACAACCACCGCCAAAACATCAGACTTGACAGTTGTCCCGCTTTAAATGATGTTTAGCAGATACGCACAGGCAACAGAGGGGGTATCTTTGCGTTTTTCAGAAGCCATAAACAATCGGGTGCTCATTGCTGACGGAGCAATCGGCACAATGCTCTACAGCAAGGGAATCGGCTTTGATGCCAACCTGGAGCACCTCAACCTTGTCCGCCCGGCGGTTGTCGCAGAGCTGCACCGGGAGTATCTGGCCGCTGGAGCGAGACTGATCGAGACCAACACTTTCGGCGCCAACCGTACGAAGCTTGCCCCGATCGGTCTGGAGAGGAAAGTCGCCGAAATCAACATAAAAGGGGTGCAGATTGCACGCAAGGCCGCTGCTGAATCCGGTCTCGTCGACCTGTTTATTGCCGGTTCAGTCGGCCCCCTTGCCAGAATAAAGGGTGAAGAGCGGGAACTTTCAGCCCCTGAAATGACGGCCATTTTCCGTGAGCAGACCCTTGCCCTGGCAGAGGGGGGTGCTGATCTCCTGCTCTTCGAGACATTTCCGGACATAGAGCAGCTGCTCAATGCTGTTGCCGCCGCAAAAGAAACCGGTCTGCCGGTAATCGCCAGCATGGCATTTCTTGAGGGGGAGCGCTCTGCCGGGGGGTGCACCCCTGCAGAAGCGGCCCGACGTCTGACCCTGGCAGGGGTTGATCTGATCGGCGCCAACTGCGCAGCCGGCCCGAGGGAGATAATTCTTGCCCTGCAGCAGATGTCTGCGGCCAGTGAACTGCCAATGGCAGCCTTTGCCAACTCGGGCTTCCCCGAATATATCGACGGACGTTACATTTATCGCACTACCCCCGAATACTTTGCCGAAAAAGGGGTGGAGATGGCAGCGGCAGGCGCTTCAGTAATCGGCGGCTGCTGCGGCACGACGCCGGAGCATATCCGCCAGCTTGCCGCCCGCCTAGCAGGGGTAAGTCCCGGCGCCAGGACCTTCCACTCTGCTTCGCCGGCAATAGCGGACAGGCCAGCGCCAGCTGCTGCGCCCAGCGGCTTTCTGGCACCCTGGGGCGAGCGGCCGGTGGTCACCGTTGAACTGGATCCGCCCAAAGGGCTCGACTGCACAAAGGTAATCACTGGCGCCAGACTGCTCAAAGAGGCCGGTGCCGACGCCATCAATCTGGCGGAGAATCCGTTAGCACGGGTCAGAATGGGGAATATGGCCCTGGCCCACAGGGTCATTCAGGAGGCCGGCATCGATGTCATTGTCCATGTCACCTGCCGGGACCGGAACCTGCTCGGCCTCCAATCCGATTTGATGGGGGCTTATCTGCTGGGAATCCGCTCCATCCTTGCCGTAACCGGCGATCCGGCCAGGCTTGGCGACCAGACCGGCTCTTCTTCGGTCTTTGACCTGAACTCCTTCGGCCTGATCAAGCTGCTGGCTGACATGAACAGCGGCGTCAACGCCATTGGCCAGGCTATCGGCACCGGCACAGGCTTCACCATCGGCTGCGCCCTGAACCCCAACTCACCCAAGCCTGAAGTGCAAGGGGAAAGGTTTGACAAGAAGATCGCCTCCGGGGCCATGTTTGCCCAGACCCAGCCGGTTTACGACATTGCAAGGGCTCTCTGGACCGCCGCTGAATCCGCCAGGACAGGCATCCCGATACTGCTGGGGATCATGCCCCTGATCGGTGCGCGCAACTGCGAATACCTGCACAACGAAGTGCCGGGCATTGTCATCCCGGAAGAGATAAGAAAAAGAATGCAGGGCAAAGAAAAGGAAGCAGGGGCGATGGAGGGGCTGAAGATCGCAAAGGAGTTGATCGATGGCGTCAAAGGCAAGGTAAAGGGCTTTTACATCATCGCCCCCTTCGGCCGGTGTGAAGTTGCGGCAGAACTGGTGCAGTATATCAGGGGGCAGACCCGGTAGAGCTCAGCTTTCGCCAGGATATTGCCAGCAGCAGCAGGAAGATGTTGAGCAGTACGATCAACGCCCCGGTCGGCAGATTCAGCACAAAGGAGACGATTATCCCTCCGGCAACCGACAGCGCCGAAATCGCCCCGGCAGCAACAAGTGTGGTCCTGAAGCCGCGGGAGATCTGCAGTGCGGTCACCGGCGGAATGATCAGCAGGGCTGACACCAGCATGATGCCGACCACCTTCATTGCCAGCACGACCGTAAGGGCAGTCAACAGTGCCAGCAGAGCGTTGATCCGCTCCACTTTTATGCCGCTGCTCCTGGCCAGCTCCTCGTCGAAGGTAATGGCGAACAGCTGCTGATAAAAACAGATCACCACGCCGATCACCAGGATGAACAGCACCACGGCCAGCAGCACCTCACCGCGGCTGATGGCAAGGATGTTGCCGAACAGGTAGCTGAACAGATCCACGTTGAACCCGCCGGAAACCGCTGCCAGCACGACCCCGCCGGCTATCCCTGCTGCCGAGACAATGCCGATGGCAGCATCGCCATAGATCTTCATCCTGTCGGTCAACCTGAGAATTCCCAGAGAAGAGAGCAACACCGCCGGCAGAGCGGCAACCGTGACATAGAGCGGTTTGGTGTGTAGCGCCAGCGCCAGGGCAACGCTGCCGAAGGTGACGTGGGAGAGGCCGTCGCCGATGAGCGACAAACGGCGCAGCACCAGGAACACCCCGAGCACGGCACAGAGTATCCCCACCAGGAGTCCTGAGAGCAGCGCCCGCTGCATGAAGCCGTATGTGAAAATTTCAGTAAGCAGCATAGAACATGTAGCCGGCAATCAGGGATGCCCGGCAATCGCCCCTTTCGGAATGGTGACCTTGATCCCCATGCTCTTGGCCAGGGCATGGGCAGCCTCATCCAGCGGATTCAGTTTCAGTGCGGCAAAGAGCTCTTTTTTTGCCCGTTCCTGTTCACCATCGGCCGCAAGGATCATGGCATAGGCAGAGTGCTTCATGGCAAAATCCGGCTTCATGACCAAGGCCCGCTCCAGATCGGCCCTGATCTGCTGCTGATAAAGCTTGCCCAACTGATAGCGAAGATAAACCCTTGCCAGTAGCACGAACTGGTTGTCCGGATTGAGCGCCACTTCCCGGTCAAGACCTTCCAGAGCCGTGCTAAGCCCCCCCTTCTGGCCATACTGGTCAAGATAGCTAAGATCGAGGAACGTCGGCCGGGCAACCTTGTATTCATGCTCCCTGATCAGCTGCTCCCGCTCCGGGGTCCGCTTGACAAACAGGAGCGAGTAATTGTCCCAATAGACCAGCGCCCAGTGCGGATTTGTCAGCAGATGGGCCGGAAAGCGCTGACTCAGGAGATCGTATTCAATCAGGGCGTAGTCGAAACCGTATTTAGCCTCACCCTTCTGCCAGGCATCGGCGGTTTCGATCATACCCTTGTATTCGCCGTACTCGGCAGGAGTATAGACCCTGCGGTATCTGCCATCGATGAATACGGGCCGGTCCTTTGCCCGCCAGATAAGATAGCCGCCAAAGGCATAGCTGTTAAAGATCTTCCCCTTGATCCCCCGCTGTTCCATGAAACGGATCGCCCCTTCCGGGAAGGCCCCCTCCTTCTGGCCGATGCCGAAGGCGTAGACCGGGGAATTGAGCACACTGAAAGGCACCGGCAACAAGATCGCCACCGAGAGCAGCAGTACCGCAGGAGTCCTCAGTTTCTGCGGTATCTCCGGCAAAAACATACCAAGGCGAAGCAGCAGCAGGGCAAAACAGGGGGCGGCGACCACACTGAACAGCTCCACCAGCCGTATCTGCCGGCAAGCCTCATAGAGCAGGAAGGCGCAGGCAACCAGTTTCAGGGTATCACGCCAGCCGCGGCAGAGGATGAAATAGGCCGCCGTACCGACGCTAAGCAGCTGAAACCAGAGGGTATAGCGA
>VEOV01000249.1 GCA_012026855.1 Geobacter sp. | reverse complement strand
CCCTTGATGATCGGCACCTTGAGCTTTTCTGCCGCTTCAGAGACACTGCCGTAGTTGGTGACATCCCCGTAGCCAAGCTTTTTCAGGCTCTCCAGCGCAACACCGCTCCGCCTGCCGGTGCGGCAGTAAAGCTCTATCTTCGTATTTTTGTCCGGCGCCACCTTGCCGATCTCGTCACCGATTTTGTCATAGGGGATCAGAATTGCCCCCTGCAAATGTTCTACCTGCCACTCGGCTTCCGTGCGCACGTCAATCAGCAGCGGCCTGGCAGCACCCTTATCCTCCGCCCGGATTGCCACCGGCATGGTGAGCAGGCTGAGCAGAAATACACTTAATAGTCGCGACAACATTCTCATTGCATCTTCCTCCTGAAACCTTCCGTTCTCTGTAGAAAATCCATCACCAGCCGGTAGGTCAGCCCCCAGAGAACCGGCTTGTCCTCATAGGGGAGCCGGATGCAGGGGCTTTCAAAACCGTCGCCGGAAAAGGTGAACTTGTGGATGCCGTGACGACTGAGATCCAGCAGGTCGGCAATGGAGACCCAGAAAGCATCCTTGACCTCGTCGCTCAATTCGGGCTGCACCCCAGGAGGCACGGCGTAGACAAAGCATGACAGCAGCACCGGCAGATGGGCACCGTCAAGATCGGAGAGCCGCCCCAGGTAGCCGGCCGTGGCGAGATCCAGGGAAAGCTCCTCCATGGTCTCCCGCTCGGCGGCATGGCGCGGGTCGCGGGCATCGGCCTCCACCTTGCCACCGGGAAAGCCGATATTTCCCGACCAGGGATCGCCCGGGTGGGTCGCCCGCTCGATGAAGAGCATCTTGCGCTCCCCGTCAGCCTCAGTCAGGAGCAGCGCCACTGCCGCGCGCCGGTGGCCGGGGATGTCCAACAGCGTCGGCCGCGGGTGCCCCAGGGCATGGGTTATCTGTTCGCTTGAATGGATCATGGTCACCTTTTTTCTTTCATTATAACAAAAAACACCGCAGCAGAGTAAAATGCTCCGGGTGTAATGGCTGGGAACATCAGTTCACAGCCAAAGTTGGTCAAAAATAGTCAGATCGTCGCACCCGCAGAAAGCTCCTGAGGAGGCGTAGCAGCGCTACGTCGCACGAAGGGACTTGCGAGGACGGCGGCGAGGTGGCTGTTTTTCACCGACTTTCAGACTACCCGGATGATAAATTCTGGGCACTCCGCCCCACAATACCCGCACAACACGCAGGCGGTCTCATCCACCTGAGGCTTGCCGTCTACCATGGCCAGGGCGCCATTGACACAGGCGGCAGCACAAAGACCGCACCCCTTGCAGAAATTCTTCATGATGGCCAGTCGGCGCTTGCGGCTCTCCAGCTCCTGCCAGACGTCCTCTTCAGGCGCTGCCCCGCTGAACAGGGCGATATTGGCGTCGATCTCCTGTGCGGAGAGCATCCCCACGGCAATGCCGTGACACCCCTGCAAGCCAAGCACATAGGCAAAGCTGGCCCGCGCCTCGGCAATCAGGTTCCCCCCGGCCAGCGCCTTCATGGCATAAATCCCTTTGCCTGCCTCGGAGCAGAGCTTGATGGCCGCGGCCATCTCCTCGGCCGTACCGTCTAGAATCCCCATGCCGGTGCGGTTGATCAGGGGGTGAATCACCTCAATCTCCGGATGCTGTGCGGCTTTGCGGACTGCGGCTATATAGTGGCTGGAGAGGCCGACATGGGCAATCTTCCCCTCCTCTTTCAGCTTAACCAGCTCCTCAATGGCGGCAGCCCGGTCAACAAAGGGGTCCTCGATGCGGGCGGCATGGCAATGGACAATGTCGAGCCGCTCCCGCCCAAGCTCTGTCAAACCTCGCTCCACATGGGCCCTGACCGTGGCGGCATCGGCAGCGTGGGTCTTGGTGATGACGGTCACTTCGCCGGTGAACCCTTTCAGGCCTTCCCTGACATGGCCGTAGGTCTCGTAGAGGGTGGCCGTATCCACCGCAGTCACCCCCCGCTCCAGGGCATGGCGAATCAGCCGCCCCCCCTCTTCCGGGGTCAGCTTGGCCTGCAGATAGCCCAGCGGCAGGGTGCCGTAGACCAGTGGTGAAATGTTGATGCCGGTGTTGCCGAGAGGTCTCTGCTGCATAAAAACTCCCTTGATGGTGAATCCGTGATGGCTGCCGCGGCAAGCGGCATGGCTTCAGATATTGCCTAGAAATGCCCTGAAATGGCGGGAGTGTCAAGGGGCTCTTTATCGCCTTGACATCATGGCGTCACAAGGTTAGCCTGTTCTGAATTTTCACTCGACTGGGGGGAGTATGCCGGTAAGTAAATCAAAGGTTTTTCTCTGGATTTTCACTCCTATCACCCTGATTGCTGCGCTTTTTGCATGCTATCTCTGGT
>VEOV01000380.1 GCA_012026855.1 Geobacter sp. | reverse complement strand
TATTTGGCCAGCAGCACCGGCAACAGCCCTTTCAGACAGTCACCCACCAGGGTCAGCACGCCGACGCTCCTCCCCAGGGTACGGTAGACATTGGTGGCACCGATATTGCCGCTGCCGGTGGCGCGGATATCCACTCCGGCGGCCTTGGCCAGCAGGAGGCCGGTCGGGATGGAACCGAGCAGATAGGCGGCGATCAGCAAGAGGTACTGCTGCATCATTCAATCTCCTCCACAGTTTCACCGGCAGCAGCCGGCAGGGCCTCAACCCCCCGCAGGCGCCGTTCGATGGCCCTTGTCCTTACGGCCGCAGTATCTATGCTGCTGCTCGCCTCATCAAGCTTTTTCTTGGTTTTTTCAAGAATCTCGCCGAACTTGCCGAACTCGGTCTTGACTGCACCCAGCAGTTTCCAGACTTCGCTGGAGCGCTTCTCGATGGCCAGAGTCCTGAAGCCCAGCTGCAGGCTGTTGAGCAGTGCGGCCAGGGTGGTCGGCCCGGCAATGATTACCCGGCATTCCCGCTGAATGATCTCCGACAGCCCGGGACGGCGCAGCACTTCGGCATAGAGCCCTTCGGTGGGGAGGAACATGATGGCAAAATCGGTGGTATTGGGCGGGTCCAGGTACTTGTCCCGGATGGTGGCTGCCATCAGCTTGACCTGGCGCTCCAGCTGCCGGCTCGCATCCGCTACTGCCTCGGGACTTCCCAGCTCCTGGGCATCCACCAGACGGAGATAATCCTCCTGGGGGAATTTGGCATCAAGGGGGAGCCAGACAACCCCCTTGTCGTCCGCTTCACGGCCGGGGAGTTTGACGGCAAACTCCACCCGCTCGCTGCTGCCGGGTCTGGTGGCAACATTGGCGCTGTACTGATCAGGGGTGAGAACCTGCTCCAGCAGGCTGCCCAGCTGGATCTCGCCGAAGGTACCGCGGCTCTTGACGTTGGTCAGCACCTTTTTCAGGTCACCGACGCCGCTCGCCAGCCTCTGCATCTCCCCCAGTCCCTTGTGCACCAGCTCCAGCCGCTCGCTCACCAGCTGGAACGACTCGCCGAGGCGCTTCTCCAGGGTCGCATGAAGCTTCTCGTCAACCGTGGCCCGCAGCTGCTCCAGCTTGGCAGAATTCTCCTCCTGCAACCCTTTCAGCCGGACTTCCACTGTTTCGCGCAGCTTGTCGAAGCGCCCTTCGTTCATCTGGGTCAGGGTCTTGAGCTGCTCGGCAAAGGTGTCCAGCTGTCCCTTCTGCAGACCGGCAATCTCGGCCATCCTGCGAAGCATGGAGTCGCCGAAACCGCGCAGGGCAGCGTTCTGCTCCTCCCGGCCTTCGCGCCCCTGCTGCAGCAGCTCTTCCCGCAGCCGGGCCAGCTCGTCCCGCAGTCCCCGCTCGCTCCGCTCAAGGGCCCGTTCCAGGCTCTCCAGCCGGGCCAGCTCCATGTCCGGGCCGGTGCTGCTGCTCTTCCTGAGCAGCACGATGAGCAGTGCAACCGCAGCGGCAGAGAGGAGCGTTGCAATAATGACAAGAACTTCGGTCATGGGAAATACCTTTGCCGGTCTCCCGGCTTAAGCGCTACGAAAGTTTGCTTTTGAAGTCAGGGTAACCGAACTGCCGCAACACCTGCAGTGCGCCGGTCTCCGGCTCGAAGGTGCAGATGGCAGGGTGCTGGATGCCGTTGAAGGTGGTCGTTTTGACCATGGTGTAGTGGGCCATGTCCTCGAAGCAGAGCCGGTCGCCGGCCTGCAGCTGCTGTTCGAAGGACCAGTCACCGATGACATCCCCGGCCAGGCAGGATGGTCCGGCAAGACGATAGTCATGCCCCTTGACCCCGGCGTCGTAGCCGCCGGTGATGACTGGCCGGTAGGGCATCTCCAGGATATCGGGCATGTGGCAGGTGGCCGAGAGATCCAGAATGGCAATATCCACCTGGTTGTGAACGATGTCCAGCACCTCCCCCACCAGCACGCCGGTGTTGATGGCAATGGCTTCGCCCGGCTCAAGATAGACCTCCAGGGCGTATTTCTCCCTGAAATAACGCACCAGATCAATCAGGGCATCAATGTCATACCCTTCCCGGGTGATATGGTGGCCACCGCCAAGATTGAGCCACTTCATGCCATGCAGGTAGCGGCCGAATTTTTCCTCGAAGGCCCGGGCAGTCCGCTCCAGGGGCTCGAACAGCTGCTCGCACAGGGTGTGAAAATGGAGGCCGTCGACACCGGCCAGGGACCGCCCGTCGAACTCCGCCACTGGAATGCCGAGGCGCGACTTGGGAGCGCACGGGTCATAGATGGCAGTGTGCCCCTCGGAGTGCTCCGGGTTTACCCGCAGGCCGATGGAGACACCGCTCTGCTGCCACAATGGGCGGAAACGCTCCAGCTGATTGAAGGAGTTGAACACCAGGTGATCGGAGATGGCCAGCAGCTCCACCACGTCGCTCTCCTTGAAGGCAGCGGCAAAGGAGTGCACCTCGCCACCGAACTCCTCCCGGCCCAGGCGCGCCTCCCAGGGGGAGCTGGCGCAGACCCCCTTGAGGGTCCGGCTGATGAGCGGGAAAACGCCCCACATGGAGAACGCCTTCATTGCCATGAGGATTCTGGCACCGCTCTTCTGCTGCACATGGTCAAGGATGGCCAGATTGTGGCGCAGCCGTCCCAGGTCCACCACATAGGCGG
>VEOV01000270.1 GCA_012026855.1 Geobacter sp. | reverse complement strand
GATGCATGGCGCATGCGGCATGGTGATCATGGCGAAATCCAGACCTATCTGGCTATCTGGGCGGGTTTCATCTTCCTCTTCTTCTCCTAGTCATGCTCCAAGCTGGTGCCATACATCCTGCCGACAGTTCCACCACTGGCTATGCTGATAGCTGCCACCTTCAAGGAAACTGTGGCCAGCGGCAGAAAACTACGCCTGGCTTTTTACCTGGCAGTAATCACAATGGTTGTGCAGATAGCAGCCACTCACATCATCTACACAAAACTTGCTGAGAAGAAGAGCGCCAAAGACCTGGCTCTGAAGCTAAATGAGCTGGCCACTGGCGATGACATCATTGCCTCATTCGGCTATGACCAGACCATCCCCTTCTATGCAAAACGACGTCTGGTAGTTGTCGGTAAAATGGGAGAGCTGGAATTCGGCAGCAAGCAGGGGGATCAATCAGCATGGTTCATGGAGCATGACCAGTTTGAATCCCTCTGGAAGGGGGACAAGCGGGTGTTCCTCCGCATCAGCGCCGGCGACCTGGAGAGTTTCCGCACTGGAAGAGTGCCTCAGGCCAGAATTATCGCTCAGAACCTGAAAAAGGTGCTGGTAACAAATCGCTGAAAAGTGCGGCAAAATGGGTTGTCAGCACCTCCATAATGTGCCATAAAAGATGATTGTTCTGCCGTTAAGCGTTGCGATTCCCCGGAGGCAATAGTGCGCAAAGAATTTCTCCCCTTTTCCAGACCTACCATTGAAGCAGCCGAAATCAACGAGGTTGTCGACTCACTCACGTCCGGCTGGATCACCACCGGCCCCAAAGTTAAGCGCTTCGAGGATGGCTTTAAAAAATATGTGAGGGCAAAATTCGCCGTGCCACTCAGCTCGGCCACTGCCGGTCTGCACCTGACCCTGCTGGCGCTGGGGATCAAGGATGGGGACGAAATTATCACCACTCCCATGACCTTTGCCTCCACCCTGAGCATCCCCCTGCTTTGCGGGGCGAAACCGGTTCTGGTGGACATCGAGCCGGGAACACTGAATATTGATGTCACGCAAATCAGGGAGAAGATCACCCCGAAAACCAAAGCGATCATCCCGGTCCATTTCGCCGGCCAGGCTTGCGACCTGGAGCCGCACTTTGCCCTAGCCAAGGAGTTCGGCCTGACCATCATCGAAGATGCCGCACATGCCGCCGGCACGGAATACAAAGGCAAGCGCATCGGCACCTTTGACACCATTGCCATCTTCTCCTTCCATCCCAACAAGAACCTGACCACCGGCGAAGGGGGTATGGTCTGCACTCCTGACGAGGTACTGGCAGAAGAGGTTTCCCTGCTCAAGTTCCATGGCATGAACCGTGAGGCGTGGAAACGTTTTGCTGCCAGCGGCACACCGAACTACGACATCGTCATGCCCGGTTTCAAGTACAACATGATGGACATTCAGGCCGCCATCGGCATCCACCAGCTGCCCAAACTGGACGGGTTCATCGATCGCCGCAAACAGATAGCCGAGTTCTACAACCAGCAGTTTGCCGAGGTCAGCGAACTGGCCCTGCCTGCCTATGCCCCCTATGAGCAGCGCCATGCCTGGCATCTCTACACCCCGCTGGTAAGAATTGAAAAGCTGACCATAAACCGCGATCAATTCATGGAGGAGCTGAAGAAACTGAACATCGGCACCGGGCTCCACTACAAGGCGATCCACCAGCACAGCTGGTACCGTGAAAACCTGCCCCAACCTGAAGGATCGCTCCCCAATGCCGACTACGCCTCTGACCGGATCCTCTCCCTGCCGCTCTTCCCCACCATGACCGATGAAGACGCCAGTGATGTGGTCGCTGCCGTTAAGGATGTCATTGCAAGGAACCGCCGATGAAACCATATCTCTCCATTGTCATACCGGTTTACAACGAAGAGGGCAATCTCAAGAGCCTCATTGCCAGACTCCATCCGGTCATGCTGGCAACCGGACACCCTTTCGAGATCATCTTTACCGATGACGGCAGTCGTGACAGCTCATTGCAGATACTCAAGGACTTCACAGCCATCTACCCGGAAGTCCGGGTGGTGGAATTCAACGGCAACTTCGGCCAGCATATGGCAATCATGGCTGCCTTTGAAGTCAGCCGGGGCGAGATAGTCATCACCCTTGATGCCGACCTGCAGAATCCTCCGGAAGAGATCCCCAAGCTGGTGGCCGAGATTGAAAAAGGCCACGACGTGGTCGGCAGTATCCGCCAGCATAGGCAGGATACTTTTTTCCGCAAGACCGCCTCTATGCTGGTCAATATCGCCACCCGCAAGATGACCGGCATGAAGATGACCGACTACGGCTGCATGCTACGCGCCTACCACCGTAATGTCATCGACAACATCAACCAGTGCCGCGAAGCATCAACCTTCATCCCCGCCCTGGCACAAACCTTTGCCTCCTCACCGTCAGAGGTTGAGGTCGCCCATGCCGAGCGGCTTGAAGGGGAGAGCAAGTACTCCCTCTATAAACTTGTCCGGCTCAACTTCGACCTGATGACCGGTTTTTCCGTTGTACCGCTGCAGTTGTTCGCCCTCTTCGGGATACTGACCGCCCTCGCCGCCGTAGGGTTCGCCATCTTCCTCTTCATCCGCCGCTTCATTGTCGGCGCCGAGGTTGAAGGGGTCTTCACCCTCTTTGCCATCCTCTTCTTCTTTATCGGCATTACTATCTTCGGCATCGGCATTGTCGGCGAATATGTAGGGCGGATCTATCAAGAGGTCAGACACAGACCGCGCTACGTAGTGCGCAAGGTTCACGGAGCGGCTGATGAGCAATAAAGTAGTTGCCTGTGCCTATCATAACGTCGGCTACCGCTGCCTGGAGGAACTGCTCAGGCAGGGGGCTGATATCCGGCTGATCTTCACCCACGAAGACTCCCCCACCGAGCAGATCTGGTTCGCTTCGGTCAGGGAACTGGCCGAAAGACACGGCATCCCGTTCATCACCAGCGACATCAACCTGCCGGAGAATGTTGCCAGGGTCAGAGAGTTTGCCCCTGACTTCCTGCTCTCCTTCTACTACCGCAACATGATCAAACCGGCGGTGCTTGATATACCCGTAAAGGGGGCGCTCAACCTGCATGGCTCCTATCTGCCCAGGTACCGTGGCCGGGTGCCGATCAACTGGGCAGTAATCAACGGGGAAACCGAAACCGGCGCCACGCTTCACTACATGGTGGAAAAGCCCGATGCCGGTGATATTGTTGCCCAGGAGAAAGTTGCCATTGCCTTCACCGACACCGCCCATGACGTCTTCGCCAAGGTCACGGAGGCAGCCGTAGCGGTGCTTGCCAACGCCTGGCCCCGGCTTTGCGACGGCACGGCAGAGCGAATCCAGATGAACCTGGCAGCCGGTAACTACTGCGGCGGCCGCAAACCGGAAGACGGACGGATTGACTGGACAAAAAGTGCTGTGCAGATTTATAACCTTATCCGGGGGGTCACCCATCCCTACCCGGGAGCGTTCACTACATTAAACGGCAAAGAAGTCATCATCTGGAGCGCCTGGCCCATGGCCGGCAGCGGCTCTCCGGGAGAGATCGTCTCAACCGACCCATTAATCATTGGGACTGGAGATGGGCTGCTTGAAATCAGATCACTTCAAGACAAATAGCTAAACAGTTCGCAACAAGGAGACAACAATCATGAAAGTACTGATTCTGGGCGTTAACGGTTTCATCGGCAACGCCCTCACCCACCGCATCCTCACCACCACCGACTGGGAAGTCTACGGCCTGGACATGGCCACCGACAAGCTGGAGCGCTCCATGGGCGACCCGCGCTTCCACTTCCTGGAGGGGGACATCACCATCAACAAGGAGTGGATCGAGTACCACATCAAGAAGTGCGACGTGGTGCTGCCGCTGGTGGCCATTGCCACCCCGGTCACTTATGTCAAGGATCCCTTGAGAGTCTTCGAGCTTGATTTCGAGGAGAACCTGAAGATCATCCGTCTCTGCGTCAAGCACAAGAAAAGGGTTATCTTTCCGTCCACCTCCGAAGTCTACGGCATGAGCCCTGACCGGGAATTCGACGAGGAGAGTTCGCCGCTCCAGCTCGGCCCGATCAATAAGGAGCGCTGGATTTATTCCTGCGCCAAGCAGATGCTCGACCGGGTCATCTATGCCTACGGCGAGCATGAAGGGCTGCGCTACACCCTGTTCCGGCCATTCAACTGGATCGGCCCCAAGCTTGATTCCATCTCCACCGCCAAAGAGGGAAGCTCCCGGGTGCTGACCCAGTTCCTCTACAACATCATTGCCGGCGAGCCGATCCAGCTGGTGGACGGCGGCGCCCAACGACGCTCCTTCACCTACATCGAGGACGGCATCGACTGCCTGGTGAAGATCATTGCCAACGAGAACGGCTCTGCCGAGCGAGGCATCTTCAACATTGGCAACCCGACCAACGACCTTTCTGTCAAGGAGCTGGCCGAAAAGCTCGTGAAACTGGTGGCGGAGTATCCTGACTACAAGGAGAAGGCCGACAGCTGCCAGCTGGTGGAAGTTACCTCGGGGGACTTCTACGGCAAAGGCTATCAGGACATGCTGACCCGTGTGCCATCAGTGAAAAACGCCAAGGCAAAGCTTGGCTGGGAGCCAAAGACAACCGTTGAGGATGCGCTGCGCAAAACCCTGGAGTTCTACCTGGTGCACGAGAGGGAGAAGATCAAGCACCTGCTTTAGCAGTTCAAGATCCTGGATAAAACAGAGGCCGCTTCCCCGTACAGGAAGCGGCCTCTTTACTTATGATGAACAGAATCTGCTTTGTCACTAAACTTTTACTTCACATTTACTGAGTAGCAACTACAGTGCGCCTCGCTCCTCAAAGCGCTCCCTTATCACCTCTAGCCGGTTAAGGGCGTTGATAAACGCCTTGGCTGATGCCTCGATGATATCAGTTGAAGAGCCTCTGCCGGTGACGGTGCGATCCCCTTCAGAGACTTTTACAGTGACTTCACCCTGGGCATCTGTGCCGCTGGTAATAGCGCCGACGTTGTAGGTAAGGAGCTTTGCCTTGCACTTGGTCAGCTTCTTGATTGCCTTCAGGGTGGCATCTACCGGACCGTCGCCAAGCTCGGCCGTCCTGACAGACTTGCCCTCGATCTCCATCTGTACCGTGGCAGTAGCAACGGCAAAGGAGCCACAGGTGACAGTGATATGGTCAAGCTTGTACTTCTCCTCAGCCTGTGCCATCTCCTCGGTCATGATCGCTTCAAGGTCCTCATCAAAAACCTCTTTTTTCAGATCCGCCAGCGCCTTGAACTTTTCAAAGGCTTTATTCAAAGAGGCATCATCCAGATCATAACCCAACTCCTCAAGCCGTTTTTTGAAGGCATGCCGACCTGAGTGCTTGCCGAGAACCAGTGAGCTGGTCTTGAGTCCGACCGACTCAGGGGTCATGATCTCGTAAGTTGACTTATCCATCATCATGCCGTGCTGGTGAATCCCCGCCTCATGGGCAAAGGCATTGGCGCCGACTATGGCCTTGTTAGGCTGCACCATAATACCGGTGATGGTCGAGAGGAGCCGACTGGCCGGGGTGAGCTGCTCGGTGACAACATTGGTTTTGTAAGGGAGAATGTCACGCCGGGTACGCATCGCCATGACAAATTCTTCCAGCGAACAGTTTCCGGCGCGCTCACCAATACCGTTAATGGTGCACTCTACCTGCCCGGCACCAGCCATGACGGCGGAAATGGAATTGGCTACCGAGAGTCCGAGGTCATTGTGACAGTGGACAGAAATTACTGCCTGGTCAATATTGGCAACATTCTGCTTAAGGTAGCTGATAATATTGAAATATTCGAACGGGATCGTATAACCTACCGTATCAGGAATATTCACTGTTGTAGCCCCGGCATCAATGACAGCGGCAACCACCTCGGCAAGAAAAGGGAGCCGGGTACGAACAGCATCTTCACAGGAAAATTCTACGTTGGGAGTGTACGAGCGCGCCCTCTTCACGGCCTTAACAGCCGATTCGAGTACCCTGGCTGGCTCCATCTGCAGCTTGTATTTCATATGAATATCGGAAGTGGCTATGAAGGTGTGAATCCGGCCACGCTCGCCGGCATACTGCAGCGCTTCCCAGGCCCGGTCGATGTCCTTGAAGCTGGAACGGCTAAGTCCCGCAATCTGAGCCCCCTTGATTGTCTGGGCAACCCGCTTGACCGCTTCGAAATCCCCCTCGGAAGCAATGGGAAAACCTGCTTCGATAACATCGACTTTAAGCTTTTCCAGTTGGCGCGCGATCCGCAGTTTTTCCTCGATATTCATGCTGTTGCCCGGAGCCTGTTCCCCATCACGCAGCGTGGTATCAAAAAAGATTACCTGTCTCTGCTCATCTTTCTTTGCCATTAACTTATCCTCCTGTTGTTTGCCTGCTACCAGCTGAACAAAGCCGGCAGAAATAGAAAAAGCCTCCGCCCCAAACAAGGGGCGAAGGCCTGAGTCTCCGCGGTACCACCCTTTTTCACCCTTGAGCATTACTACTCAAGAGCCTCTATTACCGGTAACGTCGGTGGACGTCTTCACCTACTTAGGTTCAGTGAAGCGGCTCCAAGGCGAGTTCATCTGCTCTTTTACCGGTTTGCACCAACCACCGGCTCTCTGGGAAAAGAGTTGAGACTACTACTCCTCTTCATTGCCTTTGCAATTTTTGTGATGATAAAGAAGTTATGCAAAAAATGTCAAGGTATTTCTAGTTATCATCGCCTGGGTTGCCATGCTGTGCTTCATGCCGTTTGTGGATAACCTTCTCCAGGCGGCGTCTTCTGGGCCAGGTGAAGATGAAAGCTACCGGCCCTGACAGCAGGTAGCAGACAAACAGGGAAAACATCATGATTGCCGGCTCGGCAGCGATGATAATCAGCAGCAGCACGGCCAGCACCAGGAAACCGAACGGCTGTTTCTTGATGATTTCCGGGTCCTTGAAGGAGTAGTACTTGATGCTTGAAACCATGAGGAAGGCAAGCAGATAAATCAGGACCGGAATCGCCTGCTTCGCATAGGAACTTGGCCAACCCATGTGATTGAAAAAGAGGATCGTCGCCGAAACCATGCTGGCTGCAGCCGGAATGGGGAGACCGACAAACCGCTTGCTCTCCACCGTCTCGACCTGCACATTGAAGCGTGCCAGACGGAGCGCGCCGCAGACCACGAAAAGGAATGCTGCCAGCCACCCGAGACGTCCGAACGGTTTCAGTGCCCAGAAGTACATGATGAGACCCGGCGCGACACCGAAAGAGACCAGGTCGGCAAGGGAGTCGTATTCAACCCCGAACTTGCTGGTGGTCCCTGTGGCACGGGCAACCTTGCCGTCAAGTCCGTCGAATACGGCAGAGATGAGGATGCAGATGGCCGCTGTCTTGTAATCGCCGTTGATGCCGGCAATCATCCCGTAGAAACCGGCAAACATGCTGCCGGTGGTGAACAGGTTCGGGAGGATGTAGATCCCTTTCCGCATACTTTCAGAACGGCTTGTCTGCACTTCACTCATGGCAGTATCCCCAGGACAGTCTCACCGCCGACAGTTTTCTCACCCATGACAACCTTTACTTCTGCATTCAGCGGCAAAAATACGTCAAGCCGCGAACCAAAACGGATCAGTCCGTAGCGATCTCCCCGGAGCAGCATCTCCCCCACACGGGGGTAACAGACAATTCTCCTGGCAATCAGCCCGGCAACCTGGACAACTACCAGCTTGAGCCCCTTGGCCGTCTCTATTACCAGGCCGTTACGCTCGTTTTCAAATGTTGCCCGCTGATCTCTCACATCAAGAAATTTGCCCTTGACGTAGAAATTATCGACCAGTTTGCCGGTCAACGGCACCCGATTGATATGCACATTGAAGACCGACATGAAGATACTGACCTTCATCATCATGTCACCGGTATGCTCCTCTTTGGCCTCCCCCAGAAAAATGACCAGGCCGTCAGCGGGGGCGATGACTGCGCCCTCATCCGCAGAAGAAGTCCTGTGGGGATTCCGGAAGAAAAACACCGAGAAGACTGCCAACAGCAGCAGCAACGCTGCCAGAACATATGACGGGGTTGACCCGGCAGATGAAGCAATAAGATAGAAGAGAAAGCTCCCCCCTCCGAAACCGAGGATAAAGGGGAGCCCTTCCATAGCAATAGGTGTGCTCTGATTACGCATCAGAACTAGTTCTTGCTCTTGTCAACGATCTTCTTGATCCAGGGCATCATGCTGCGGAGACGCTCACCAACTACTTCTATCGGATGGGCAGCATTGAGGCGGCGGCGGGCGGTCATTTCAGGGTAGTTAGCAGCCCCTTCGAGGATGAAGCGCTTGGCATACTCGCCGTTCTGGATATTGTTGAGACACTCCTTCATCGCCTTGCGGCTCTCGTCATTGATGAACCGCGGACCGGTGACAAACTCACCGAACTCGGCGATGATGGAGATGGAGTAGTTCATGTTGGCAATGCCGCCCTCGTACATCAGGTCGACAATCAGTTTCAGCTCATGGAGCCACTCGAAGTAGGCCATTTCAGGGGCATAGCCGCCTTCAACCAGGGTCTCGAAACCGGCCTTGACCAGTTCAACAGCACCACCGCAAAGTACTGCCTGCTCACCGAACAGGTCGGTCTCGGTCTCGTCCTTGAAGGTTGTCTCGATGATGCCGGTACGGCCGCCACCAATGGCACTGGCATAGGAGAGGGCCACTTCGCGGGCTTTGCCGGAAGCGTCCTGGAAAACGGCGATCAGGTCAGGAATGCCGCCGCCACGGACAAATTCAGAACGAACAGTGTGCCCAGGTGCTTTCGGGGCAATCATGATGACATCCAGGTCGGCACGGGGCACAACCTGATTGTAGTGGATGGCAAAGCCGTGGGCAAAGGCAAGGGTCGCACCTTTCTTCAGCTTGGGCGCGATCTCGTCATTATAAAGTCTCGACTGGAACTCGTCCGGGGTAAGGATCATGATCAGGTCGGCAGCAGGCACGGCATCGGCAACGCTGGCCACTTTCAGTCCGTGGTTCTGGGCCTTGACAGCAGAGGATGAACCTGGGCGCAGCGCCACTGTCACATCTACTCCTGAATCGTTAAGGTTACAGGCATGGGCATGTCCCTGTGAGCCATAACCGACGATGACAACTTTCATTCCCTTGATAATAGCGAGATCACAATCCTTATCGTAATAAACGTTCATTTACTTCCTCCATGTATATTCTGCTCAGAAATTTCTGGCAATTAATTCCAGACTTTTGCACCGCGACCGATGGCTACGGCACCAGTCCGCACCAGCTCTTTCAGCCCGAGGGGCCTGAGCAGTTCGAGAATCGCGTCAATCTTGGTGGGATTGCCGGTCGCTTCAATCGTATATGACTTCTGTGTGACATCGATAATCTTGGCCCGGAAGATGTCCACAATCCTGAGGACCTCCGCCCGGCTGCCATCTTCGGCCGTAACCTTGATCAGCGCCATCTCCCGTTCAACACCGCTGCCATCGGTAAAGTCAATGACCTTGATGACGTCGACCAGCTTGTTAAGCTGCTTGGAAATCTGCTCCAGAATCTGCTCATCGCCACTGGTGACCAGCGTAATTCTGGAAATCCCCTCATCATTAGTCGGCGCCACCGAGAGAGAATCAATATTGAACCCCCGGCCGGAAAAGAGCGCTGCCACCCGGGACAGCACGCCGAATTCGTTTTCAACCAGCACTGATATTGTATGTTTCATGAGGCATAAACCCCCTTTGTATAATGTTATGCGGTACAGACCTAGGCGTTGAGCACCATTTCGTTCAGAGCCGCACCAGCCGGCACCATCGGCAGTACCTTCTCTTCACGGGCCACCTTGAACTCCATGATTACCGGCCCTGGAGTGGCAAATCCCTGCTTGATCACCGCCTCAACCTCGTCAGCCTTGGTGGCCTGAAAACCTTTTGCTCCGTAGGCTTCGGCAAGCTTGATGAAGTCTATGGGCAGCTCCAGACAGGTGGAGGAGTAGCGTTTGTCAAAGAACAGCTCCTGCCACTGACGCACCATGCCGAGAAAGTTATTGTTGAGAATAACGATCTTTACCGGCAGCCGGTTCTGGACAAGGGTGGCCATTTCCTGAATGTTCATCTGCACGCCGCCATCGCCGCAGATGGTAATGACCTGCCGCTCCGGGAAAGCCGCCTGAGCCCCCATGGCTGCCGGAAGGCCATAGCCCATGGTACCCAGACCACCGGAGGTAAGCAGGGTGCGCGGTTCGTTGAAACCGAAGAACTGGGCGGTCCACATCTGGTGCTGCCCGACATCGGTGG
>VEOV01000046.1 GCA_012026855.1 Geobacter sp. | reverse complement strand
TGCCAAGATAGTCGGCAGCGATCCAAAATCTGATATTGCCGTCATCAAGATCAACTCCAAGGAGCCGTTGCCGGTAGCGGTCCTGGGTGATTCGGACAAGCTGCTGGTCGGGCAGTGGGCGATTGCCATCGGCAACCCGTTCGGCCTGGACAGGACCGTTACGGTCGGCGTTGTTTCAGCGACCGGCCGCTCCAATATGGGGATCGAGACCTACGAGAACTTTATCCAGACCGATGCCTCCATCAACCCCGGCAACTCGGGCGGGCCGCTGCTCAATGTCAACGGTGAGGTCATCGGCATCAACACCGCCATCGTTGCGGCCGGCCAGGGGATCGGTTTTGCCATACCGGTCAATATGGCCAAGCGGGTTGTCGAGCAGCTGGTTAAGAAAGGGAGCGTCACCAGGGCGTGGCTTGGCGTGGCGATCCAGCCGGTAACGCCGGACATTGCCTCTTCTTTCGGCCTCGACAAGGCCAAGGGCGCGCTGATTGCCGATGTCATGGCAGGCAGTCCGGCAGAGAGGGCCGGACTGAAACAGGGGGACATTCTCCTTACCTTTGACGGTAAAGAGGTGAAGGATGCCCGCCAGTTGCAGCTGGTGGTGGCTGATACCCCGGTGGGCAAACAGGTGGTTGTCGAGCTTTTCCGTGACGGCAAGCCCCTGAAAGTGAACCTGCAGCTGGCCAGCGGCGACAGCGCCGAAGCGAAGAAACCCAGATCTGCAAAGGCTGCCGCGGCCGGGTTGATGGGGCTTGACGTGGAGGAGGTGCCGCGCAGCAAGGCCCAGGGTGGCGTGACAGGTGTGATCGTGTCGGCGGTGGATCCTGAAGGGGTGGCTGCCGGGAGCGGCATCCAGCGGGGTGACATCATAACATCGGTAAATCAGAAGAAAATCAGCAGTTTGCCGGAGTATTACGCAGCCATGAAAGATGCAGAAAAAAGAGGGAGTGTGGCGCTGCTGGCGCGCAGAGGCAGTGCCAGTATCTACTTCGCCATAAAATTAAGGTAGCAACTGCTGAAAAATTCAGTATAATCATCATCGATTTAAAATGTCTGATGCCGATGCATCGGCACTGAATTTCCAGCAGAGTTTCCGAGGGTGTTATGAATCTCATCGACAATCCGGAGCAGGCAAGGAGGCTGGCGCGAGCCATTCTCTCTGACGTGGCGATATATAACAGGGAGAAGGTCGAGGCCGGCATCAAGAACGACAACCTTTTCGAGGTGCTGACCGACGAGCTGGAAGAGGGCCGGCAGCACTATCACTCCAGGGTTGCGCCCGGTACCTTTGATCATCTCTTTGATCTGGCGATCGTCGATGTGTTGATCAAGCGGGCAGGCAAAATCGAATCCAGCATCTGGTAAAGGCTGAATTTAAAGCAAGGGGTTAAGCGGGGCGCGGTTACTTAACAACCGTGCCTTTGCTATTTATGATGAATGAAGAGAATGCTGCCATAGAGATTACCGTAGAGACCTCCGGACAGAGGCTTGATGCCTTTCTTGCTGCGGCCATTCCGGAGCTGACCCGTTCGGCGGTGCAGAGGCTGATTGAGCAGGGTCAGGTCCTGCTCGACGGCAAGCCGGTCAAAGCTTCACATAAACTCTCCTCCGGGGAGCAGGTGGCAATAACCATCCCGGCGCCGGAGCCGGCAACCGCTGTTGCCGAAGATATCGACCTGGAAATTCTCTTTGAAGATGTCGATGTGATTGTGGTCAACAAGGCTGCCGGTATGACCGTTCACCCGGGAGCCGGCGTCAATAGCGGCACGCTGGTCAACGCGCTTCTGGGGCACTGCAGTGATCTTTCCGGTATTGGCGGTGAGGTGAGACCCGGCATAGTGCACCGCATTGACAAGGATACCACCGGTATTCTGGTTGCTGCCAAGAATGATGCCGCCCACGAAGGGCTTGCCCGGCAGTTCAGCGAGCATACGGTCAAGCGGGTATACCATGCCCTGGTATTCGGCTCACCCCGCACGGACAAGGGGAAGATCGAGGGGATCATCGGCCGTCATCCCGTTGACCGGAAAAAGATGTCAGGCAAGGCCAGGCATGGCCGGGCCGCTGTGACCCACTGGCAGGTTATTGCCCGCTACCCGGAGG
>VEOV01000059.1 GCA_012026855.1 Geobacter sp. | reverse complement strand
CGTTTTCCTTGTTGGCAATGGAGACGTCGCGGAAGCGGAGGAAGGGGCGAACACCTTCCCCCTCGCCCCCCCCCATCTAGGGAGGGGGGATCACTTTTAAAGTGGCAACAGAAGTTTCTCCCTCTCCCCTCGAGGGAGAGGGCTGGGGAGAGGGGGCTGAGATTGCAGAGGGTAAAGGCTCAGGCAGCACCTCGTGGCAGTCCAGCAGGTTGAAGAGCCGCTCCAACGCCGCCATGGCCCCCTGCATGACCGAGTATTTGGCCGACAGATCCCGGATCGGGGCAAAGAACTTTTCAATGTACTGGATGAAGGCCACCAGTGCACCGAAGGTGAGGGCTCCGCCGATGATTTCGCCGGAGCCGTACCAGATCAGCAGGCCGACGGCCACGGAGGAGAGCGCTTCCACCGATGCGTAGAGCGAGGCGTCCCAGGTGATCACCGGCATGTTGGTGTCGCGGTAGGAGCTGTTCAGACGCGTAAACTCAGCCTGCTCCTGCTTCTGCCGGTTGAACAGCTGGATCAGGGCCATGCCGTTGATGCTCTCGCTGAGGAAGGTGTTGAGGATGGCCAGCTGGGCCCTTACCTGTCGGAACGCTGCGCGCATCTTGCGGCGGAAGGTGAAGGCGATCCAGAAGAGCAGCGGCAGTACGGCGAAGGTCACCAGGGAGAGGTGCAGGTTCATCCAGAGCATGACGCCGATGATGCCGGCAAGGAGCATGACGTCGCCCACCACGGTGATAATGCCGGCGGCAAACATCTCCCCCAGCACCTCCACATCGCTGGTAAGCCGGGTTACCAGGCTGCCCACAGGGGTGCGGTCGAAGAACGAGGTAGAGAGCCGCTGCAGATGGCTGAACAGTTCCAGGCGGATGTCCTGCATCACCCGCTGTCCCAGGTACTGCAGCAGCCAGACTTCGAAGAAGGAGAGCAGCGACTCGGCGGCAATCAGCAGCATGAAATAGAGCGCCACCAGGGGCAGCCCGGTCAGGTCTCCGGGGACAATATAGCGGTCAATGGCCAGTTTGATCAGCCATGGCTGGGCCAGTTTAGCCGCCGTGGTCAGCGGCAGGATGGCGAGCACCGTGACCACATTCCACCGGTAGGGGCGCAGGTAGCGGGCAAAGCGCCAGAGGAGCCTACGGTCATAGGCTTTGCCGACTATTTCGTCTGCATAGATACCGTGGGAGTGCATGTCAGATCCTCTCCATTTCGGCGCGCAGCTCCTGTTCATGGTGCAGTGCCGCATACCGGCCCCTTAGCTGCAGCAGCTCTCCATGGCTTCCCTGCTCCACAATGCGGCCGTTGTCGAGGAAGATGATGGTGTCGCAGTCCCGCAGGGCCGACAGCCGGTGGGAGACGATGATGACGGTCTTGCCGCGGCACTCTGTTTTCAGGCTCTGGAGGATCTCCTCTTCGGTAGCGGCATCAACTGCCGAGAGCGGGTCATCGAGAATCAGGATGGCCGGGTCTTTCAGCAGGGCCCTGGCAATGGCGGTGCGCTGTTTTTGCCCGCCGGAAAGGGTTATGCCCCGCTCGCCGACCATGGTGGCATAGCCTGCGGGAAAGCGTGCTACGTCGCCATGCAGGCTGGCCAGCAGGGCGGCTCGCCGGATTTCCTCTTCTGTGGCTGCTTCCTTGCCGAAAGCGATATTGGCGCCGATGCTGCGGGAAAAGAGGAAGCTCTCCTGGGGGACATAGCCGATGGCCCTGCGGAGCGCTGCGAGCGGATAGCTGTTGATGTCCCGGCCGTCAATGAGCAGCGCACCAGCAGTGACCTGGTAGAGCCGGGCCGCCAGCCGGACCAGTGTCGATTTACCGGCGCCTACCGGGCCGACTATCCCCAGGCGACAGCCGGCCGGGATGGTCAGGGAAATATCGTGCAGCAATGGCGCTGCGCCATAGGAGAAACTCAGGTTGCGCAGTTCGATCTCGCCGCTGATCTGCTCTTCGGTCGGGTACTGGGGCTCACTTACCTCTGCCTGCGCCTGGAGGATTTCGTTGAGGCGGGACATGGAGGCCGAGCCGCGCTGGACCAGGTTGAGGATCCAGCCCATCATGATGGTCGGCCAGATGAGCATTGCCAGGTAGCCGTTGAAAGCGACGAAATCGCCCAGGGTCATGATGCCGGCGGCCACCCGTCCGCCCCCCATCATCAGGACGATCAGGGTGCCCAGGGCTCCGGTGGCGGCCATGACCGGGATCATCAGGCCGCGCAGCCGGGCGATCTTCATGTTGCTGGCCATGTAGCTGTTGCTGACGGCGGCAAAAGAAGCAATGGCAGTCTCTTCGCGGCAGTATGCCTTGATCACGGCTGCGGCCGAGATATTTTCCTCCACACTGTTGGTGAGCCTGGCAAGCTCCTCCTGGGCCCGCTTGGAGCGGCGGAACATGGCGGCGCTGATCCGCTTGACGACAAAGATCATCACCGGAAAGGGGAGGATGGCGAACAGGGTCAGTTGAGGGTTCAGCCGGATCATCAGAAAGAGGGCCGCGCCGTAGACAATGACGGTGTTGATGATGTTGAGTACACCGAAACCGACCAGCATCCGCACGTTGGTCAGGTCGTTGGCATAGCGGGATATCAGGTCGCCGGTCCGCTCCTTGTTGAAGAAGTTGAGATCGAGGAGCAGCAGGCGGGCATACATGGCCTCGCGCAGGGTGAATTCAATGCGCCGCGCCGTATGGAGCAGGGTGGTGCGGGACAGAACCCGGATGGCACCATGGAGCAGGGCGGCAGCGATGATCGCCCCGCCGTACCAGGCCGGTGAGTGGCTGGCATGCTGTGGTGTCTGGATGCTCTCCACCGCCAGTTTCAGCAGCCAGGGGATTGTCAGGGCAAAGCCGCTGGTGCCGGCCAGAAAGAGGGCGCCAAGCAGGTAGCTGCGCCATTGGCTGCGCAGATATGGAATTAAGGGGGCGAGCTGGTTGATCGTTAACTCGATTACTGTGAATTTGTATAAAAGTACATCAATATTATGGAAATGAAAAGCTTGTGCATAGTGGCAAGGCAGATCATTGTTGCCAGGCATTCAGATTGGAGAGCATAACTGTCCGGACAGCCAGGCTTTGCAAACTGCAATTTTCAGTAGGCGTCAGGATTGATCTGAGGGTTGATTATAAAGACAAAGCCTTTTTCCAGCGGAGTGCGCCAGGGGCCGGAAATGAGGCTGTCGCTACGCTTGTCGATGATCCGCCACTCAACCTCATCTCCAGCGATTTCCGTCAGCGGGGAATATACCCCCTGTGCCGCCATTTCCAGAATTACAGTGGTATTTGATTTTGCTGTTCCCCCAAGAATGGTAGCTGATTCATGAAAAATCAGATTCAGTTTGTGTGTGCCCGCCGGGAGCACCCAGGCCAGGCTGTTGCGTGACGTGTCCTGATAATAGCGGCGAAATGGTGTCTGTTCGGAGTATGGATTCAGGCCATCTATGCTTTTGACATAGACGCCATGCAGATGATTGGGATCGAGCATGATCGTGTCAAAGAGCACAGCCTCATCTTTGAGTCCGTGCGTATCGACAATCAGTGCTCTGGATGCGCAGCCGAATGTCAGGCCGACAGCCAGCAGGAGCAGAGTTATTTTCCGGTACAGCCCATTCATCGTGGCCTCCCGCACATGCGACGAAATATATCCCCTGATTACCAATGTATAACTCAGGTGAGCCTGCAAAGCCAAGGGTGATTCACTATCTGTTCAGTGAGCGGCAGTTTAAGGGCAATAGGGCATGGATTATCTTCTTGCCAGTTGTCTTCATTTCGGGTATCTCTTCCACTGCCATATATTACAGGAGCTTATCAAGCAAAAGGCAGGTCATACGTGAGTAAGGAAAAAGTAAGCATGGTCAGCCTCGGCTGCCCTAAGAATCTGGTGGACGCCGAAGTCATGCTCGGCTATCTGGGCAAGGACGGCTACGAGATCACCACCGACGAGCACCAAGCGGATATCATCATCGTCAATACCTGTTCCTTCATCAAGGAGGCCAAGCAGGAGAGTATCGATACCATTCTGGACCTGGCTGACCGGAAGCACGATGCCAACTGCAAACTGCTGATCGTTACCGGCTGTTTGCCCCAGCGCTACCAGGAGACCCTGGCAAAGGAGCTGCCCGAGGTTGATATTTTTGTCGGCACCGGCGACTACCCGAAAATTGCCGAAATTATCGCCGAGAAGCGTGGTATCAGCGGTCAGATCCGCTACATCGGTGACCCGGACTATCTCTACGATACCGAGATGCCGCGGATGCAGTCGTCACCCCGGTATTACTCCTACCTGAAAATCGCCGAAGGGTGTTCCAACTGCTGCTCCTACTGTGTCATTCCGTCGCTGCGGGGCAAATTCCGCTCCAGGCCGCTTGATCTGGTGCTGGAAGAGGCGCGGCGTCTTGTGGGGGGCGGTGTCAGGGAGCTTAACCTGATTGCCCAGGATATTACCGTGTACGGCAGTGACCTGCCGGGGGGCGTGACCCTGGAGACTTTGCTGCAGGAGCTGGTCAAGATTGCCGGTCTGCGCTGGATACGCCTCCTCTATGCCTACCCGGACGGCATTACCGATGGTTTGATCAGCCTGATCAAGAGTGAAGAGAAGATCTGCAAGTATCTCGATATCCCGCTGCAGCATATCAGTGATCCGGTGCTGAAGCGGATGAACCGGCGCAGCAATGAAGCGCAGATCCGCGCACTGGTGGCCAAATTGCGGGCCGAAGTGCCGGACATTGCCCTGCGCACTTCGCTGATTGTCGGCTTTCCGGGTGAGACCGATGAGGATTTCAAAAAGCTCTGCCATTTTGTGGAAGAGGTGCAGTTCGACCGGCTGGGAGTGTTCTGCTATTCCAAGGAAGAGGGAACCCCGGCGGCCGAGATGCCTGATCAGGTGTCGGAACGGGTGAAAAGGGAGCGCTACAAGAAGTTGATGCAGCTGCAGGCAAGACTCTCCTTCAAGCGGAACCGCAAACTGATGGACAGTTTTGAAGAGGTCATCGTGGAGGGGGGCAGTGAGGAGAGCGAGCTGCTGCTGAAGGGCCGTTCCTCCAGGCAGGCGCCGGACATCGACGGCATGGTCTACATCACTGCCGGCCAGGCCAATGTGGGTGATATCGTCAAACTGAAGATTACCGATTCGTCCGACTACGACCTGATCGGCGAGATCGTCGAATAATCCTGTCTCCAGATTCAGCATAAATAAAAACGGGCAACCTTTTCAGGTTGCCCGTTTGCGTTTCATCACTGCGGCCATATTTACCGGTTACCGCCCCACCCCTCTCACCGGCCAGAGGTAATACTGCTTCGCTTCACTGCGGGCCGTTACTTTGCCGTTGGTCATGTCAGCAGTAAACATCTCGTCCGGGGCACTGCGGGTACTCGTCCAGTACTGATCGTTGCGCACATCAATGAAGCCGAGCTGGCGCAGCCGCTTGTAAGGCCAGGTGTCATGATTGGTCTCGTTGTAGCCAAGCAGCTTCGCATATTCGATCATTTTTTCCAGCTCTGCCCTGGTTGGCACCCGCCAGTCGTCATAATTGGCATAGTGGGTGGCATTGAGCCGCGTCAGGTACTCGTAAATGCTGTTGTCGCCGCTGGAAACCAGTGGTTTGCCGGGCAGGTTGGCATTCTGTGCCCAGGTAATACCGGTATTCTGGTCAATGACGACGTTTTCAAAAAAGGCAAACTTTGGTTTTACAGGCACTGAACAGGCTGCCAATTGAAAACAGAGCAGTATGAGCAGTAACTGTTTCATTTAGCCCCCGAAGAGCGACTTCGTAGACTGTTTTCTGATTTCTTTCTCGTCAGACCACTCAAGGATGCCGGTCTTCAGGTTCTTCAGGGTCATGGTGAACTTGTAGTAAACATCGGTAACACTACCAGCCCTCTGCTTGATTTCCGTGAAGTTGGCGGTGAGCAGGAACTCGGCGCCAAGCTGTTTGCCCAGCTCTACGGCTGCCTTGTCATCAACAAGGCCGCTCTGCTGAAACTTCAGCTCTTCCATGGCCTGGGCATCGGTAGTCCGGTCGACGAATCTGAACTTGCCAGACCTGATCAGTTTTGCCCGGATGGAGTCGGTGATTGACTCGGTGTCAATGTGCTGCATGGTCTTGTTCTTGACCTTGTCAACCGAGATTACCGGACGTCTCTTGGCTGTCCACTCTGCCATGGGGGGGAAGGCAATCAGGGAATCCACCATGGAGGCAGCGATCATCTGCAGGTCAGAGGAGCCGAAGCCTGTGGAAATCGGTGTGGCGGCTTTGGCATCGCCATACTGAACCTGAGGGCCGGCGCAGCCGGTTGCCAGGGCGATTGTCACCATGGCGGCAGCTGCCAGAACTACCCGTCTAAATTCTCTTTTCATGTTGTCACCTCGCATTTTGTTTATGGCTCTGCATTACGAGCATCAGCGGGGAAATCCCCTTTGTCAGCAAGCAGCCAACTGCCTAGAAGGAAGTGGCGCTAGTATAAAACTTCTCGCCAACTCTGACAACCTGCAGGACGGTCTTGCCTTTCGCTTTTATATCCACATCAGCTGCGGCAAAGCGGTTGTTGGTATGTTTGATGGCAACTTTGTGCTTGCCCGCTGACAGCGGTACCCGCAGAATCTGGGCATTTGAGGGGAGTGTCAGCCAGCTGCGCAGGTCGGCATTCTCAGTGGCAGCGTTAATCAGGCTCATCGCAAGTTCACCACCAAAGCCAAACTGATCTTTGGCCAGCTTATTTGATACCCCTTTGGTTACTGCCCGGATGATCTGCCGGGTTGCCATGACCGGGATCTTCTCTTTGAGGGCTTTCACGGCCAGCGCTCTTACGTCGCAGATCGCCTCGGTAACGCCGACGCTCTTGTTGTCGACAGTAACGTTAATCGGGTACTGGGGGGTCCACTTCTCCCTGTAGATCGGGAAGGCGATGGAGACAATGCCTGCATTGGGGATTGGCAGGGAAATTTTGACCTCATGCTTCTGCGGTGCCAGGCCGTCTTCAAACAGTACCAGCAGTTCGCCGGAATCGGCATCATCAGCCCCTTTTTTGTCCGGGGAGATGCTGAATCGTTTTTGCAGGGCAGCCAGATCATCCCCCATGTTCAAGGTTGCTGCCAGGCGGACAACATCTTTCTGCAGATAGTGGTTGTCAGGGTAGATTTCCAGGGCTTTCTTGTAATCAATGTAGGCATCGTTCTTCTGGTTGAGCAGTTCATAGATGAAACCGGAAATGTAGAAGGTGTAGGCGTTCTGGAAGGAGTTCTTCACTTTGCCGGCCACTTCGTCCATCTGGGCATACTGCTTGTCGACGTTTGACATGCTCTTGTTGTCGACTTTCTTCTCTTCTGCGGCCTTCTGGGCCTTTTCAACCTCTTTTTCGAAGCGCTTCAGCGCCTCTTCCTGCTCGAAGTTGGCCCGGCGGACCTCTACTCCGGCCCCCTCAAGGTTTTTCTTTCTCAGATAGTTGAGTGACTGATAATGATGCACCAGGACCCGCTCGTAACCTTCACCTTCGTAGGCAATGGCATTGTCATTGGTAAAGACGCTGCCGAGATTCTGGGCCACATTGGAAGCACTGACGATGGCCTTCTTGTCGTTGTCCTCCATCTTGTCGATAGATGCCCTGAAGTCGTTCATGCTCATATCCTGCTTGCCGAGGATGTGTGCCACCCTGCCACGCTCCATGTTGTAGAGGATCAGGTCGCTCCCTTTGGTTTCATCAACCAGAATCTGATCGAAGTTAAGGGGGGCGCCGGTACTGAGGGAGTGGGTCAAAGGTTGAATCTTGTTTGGGTACGAGGTGAACATGGTTCCGCCGCAGCCGGTTAACAAAACAGCGGTTGACAACAACAGTAGTGCATGCAGTTTTTTCATTTAAACCCCCTTAAATTACGCCATTTATGGTGCAACTGGCATTATAATCACAATATAGTCAGGAACGGATTGCCGGATTTGAGGTTCTCTGCGCTCATGAATGGCACAAAATAGCATTAACAAAAATTACAGTCAACTTATGATACTCTACTCAGCAACAAACCTGGTTTCTTCCCCGGTTTTTGGCTCGGTAAAGAGCTTTGTCAGCAGCTTTGATGACCTCGGCAGCAGTGCGCTGTTCGTCACCTGATTCGGCGACGCCGATACTGACGGTGACTGAAACCTCCGTCGTGCCGGCTTTGCTGCCCCGTTTGCTCTCCCCCTGCTTTTCGTCCTTTGGCCGGTCATTGCTCCTGATGCTCAGCCGGTATTCCTCGATAACCCGGCGCACCTCCTCAAGGTGGGGGAGCGCGTCTGCCAGCCGTTTGCCGGAGAAAAGTATGGTGAACTCTTCGCCGCCATAGCGATAGGCCTTGCCGCCGCCTCTGACGTCAAACATCTTTTTGGCCACCATTTTCAGCACCTGATCACCCACATCGTGGCCGTAGGTGTCGTTGAATTTCTTGAAATGGTCCACATCCAGCATGGCAATGACATAGCGCCGGCCAAGACCGTGGAGGCTTTCATTCAGAGCCCGCCGGGAAGGGATGCCGGTAAGATCATCCCTGAAAGCCATGTTGTAGGAGTCCTGCAGGATACTGAGCGTGATTGTCAGGGCGGCGGCAGTGCAGAAAATCGCCACATTGTATTGCGCCCCAAGGGAGTTGAAGGCGATGAGCAGCGCGGTCATTGCTCCCATGAAGCCGCTTTCTATGGGGGCCTGGCGGCGGACGGTCAGGGCAGAGATGATCAGCAGCATCAGCAGGGCAAAGAACAGGACCGGCTGTGGCAACAGCAACCGGTCAAAAAGTCCGGCCGCAAAAATCTTGCGGGTCAACGGCGGCAGGAGACTCTCTGCATAGTGCCGGCAGGCAAACCATGCCAGGAAGGCTTCAATGACCAGGGCCAGAAACCTGAGCCGGCCGGCGATGGAAAGAATGCCCCGCTCGCGCATCATGGCCAGCATGGCAAAGTTGAACGGCAGCAGCAGTGCAAAACTGAAGTAGACCGACTGGAAGGTGTAGCCTGAGGTCTCGTACTGCAGAAAAGTTTTGTAGACGTAGTAGAACAGGGAGCTAAGCAGCAGTGCGGTAAATGGTCTTCCCCGGTGGAAGTGGACAGCGAGGAACATTCCGGTTACCGATGCCAGGTAAGGGGCAATGAGTAACAGTTCCTTATGGGCCGGTGACAGCTGTTCAACCTGGGGAATAAAGAAAAAGGCGCCTGCCAGAACAAGCAGCGGTACTGTGAATATCAGGATTTTTTTAACAGCAGCAATCCCCACAGCCTGATCTCCTTGATCAGCGTTCCGTCAGCGCCAGTTTGACACCCAGCAGGGCGAAGACCCCGGCAGTGAGCCAGTCGAAATATCTGGCAGAGAGGGGCTTCGCCGCGATCAATCTGCCGATAGTTCCGGAAAACCAGCCGATGGTTGAAAAAATGATTATTGCCTGAAGCATGAAAATCATCCCCAGAAGAAGCATCTGCAGCGGAACCTTGCTGCTGGCCGGGACGACAAACTGCGGCAGGAAAGCCAGAAAGAAGAGGGCAACTTTGGGGTTGAGGACGTTCATGATGAAGCCGCGCCGGAACAGGGCGGTAGCCGGCAGACTCCGCTCGGTTGACAACTTCAGGTCGGAACTGCTGCGGAGCGCTTTCCAGGCAAGGTAGAGCAGGTAGACAGCTCCGGCGTATTTGACCAGATTGAAGGCTGCGGCTGAAGAGTAGAAGATGGCCGAAATGCCGAGGGCGGCAGCGGTGGTATGCACCGTGATGCCGCTGCACATCCCCAGCGCGGTGATTATGGCCGCCTTCCGGCCACGGGTCAGCCCCTGGGTGATAACAAAGATGTTGTCCGGCCCGGGGGCGATGGTCAGTGCCATGCAGGCAAAGAGATAGCCGAGCAGCGCATATACGGTCATGGTGTCACCAACAAAAAAACCCCGTATGCGCGGGGTTTTTTCGAATCATGCTGTCAAGGCAGGATTACTTCTTCTTGGAAGCAACGGCATCCTTGAGAGCTTTGCCTGGGCGGAATTTAGGTACTTTGGCAGCAGCAATCTTGATCTCTTTGCCGGTCTGCGGATTACGGCCGGTGCGTGCTTTGCGGGTGGAAACTTCGAAGCTACCGAAGCCAACGAGAGTTACTCTGTCGCCTTTCTTGAGTGCATCGGTGACAGCACCGATGAAACCGCCTACAGCTTTCTCTGCTGAAGCTTTTGTGAGGCCTGCTGCTTTGGCTACTGCATCAATGAGTTCTGCCTTTGTCATTTGAGCCCTCCTGCGTAAGAGTTAAATTTTGGATTACTATAGACTCATTTTCTTCCATTGCAAGAGAATATTTCATTTGTTTAAAAAAATTTTGCGGGCTGAAGCCCCGGTTCAAGCCTATTCGCTATAGCTGGTCGGTTCAGAGCCGCTAATGAAGCACTCTTGCAGGCTCCCCTCGCTCCCTTCCCGCGCCAGTCGCCCTGTTTTGGGGTTTATGGTAGCAAAGGTTATGTTCGGTGGAGGGGTAAAATTCTGTACCGGTATGCTGGCAACTGCCCTCTGCATGAATTCGGTCCAGATCGGTGCGGCAGCTGCCCCACCGGTACCGCCGGCACCGAGGGATTTCTCCTGGTCAAAGCCGACCCAGACGCCCGCCACCAGCTGGGGAATGAAGCCGACAAACCAGGCATCCTTCGATTCATTGGTCGTGCCGGTCTTGCCGGCTACCGGCCGGCCGACGGCCTTGGCCCGCTGCCCGGTACCACTGTTGACAACGCTTTGCATCAGGTTGGTGATGATGTAGGCGACCTCAGGTGAAACAACCTGAACCGGCGGCGGCAGCGGTGAAACGGCTGCCGGTTTCTGGGTCTGCTGGGGAGCGCCGCCGGTCTGTACCGTTGCCGGTTCATTGCCGGTCATGGTGATCTTCGTGGCCGAGGTGCTGTTGTCAAAGGCGGCCGCCAGGGTCGGGGTCGGAATCTCCTCCAGCACTTTGCCGTCACGGTCTGTCACCTTGGTGATGAAATATGGGGTGACCCGGTAGCCGCCAGAGGCATAAACGCCGTAGGCCGCGGTCAGCTCTGCCGGAGTGACGCTGGTCGCACCAAGGGCTATCGCCAGGTTAGGTTCGATGGTGGAGGTGAAGCCGAGCTTTTTGGCAAACTCTATGGCCGTGCCGACGCCGATTCTTTCCAGGATCTTGATGCTGACCATGTTGATGGAGCTGGTCAGCGCTTCGCGCATGGTGACGTTGCCGCGGTAGATATTATCGTAATTCTTCGGTTTCCACGCCTTGTCCGAGCCGCTGTTATACTCAACCGGCGAGTCGTCGATGATGGTGGCGGCAGTCAGCCCCTTTTCAATGGCAGCCCCGTAGATGATCGGTTTGAAGGCCGAGCCGGCATTGCGCTTTGCCTGGGTTGCCCGGTTGAACTGGCTCTTCTTGTAATCGTAGCCGCCGACAATGGCCTTGACGCCGCCGGTGCGCGGATCCATGGCGTAAAGAGCCGCCTGGGCCTCCGGGGTCTGGTCAAGGGCAAAGACAGCCCCCTTCTGGTTAACCTCGGGAGTCAGTACCTGTACCTCGATGACGCTCCCCAGGGAGAGCCCTCTGGTCTTTTCTGGCAACTTGCCGTAACTGTTCTGCAGAGTCAGCTTGCCGGCCCAGGCCATATCCTTCTTCTGCAGCAGGCCGGTCCGTTCGCCGACCCTGACGGTCACATTCCCCTTGGCGGCATCAACCTCGGTAACCACACCATGGTAGGTGGCCCCCTGCTTCAGTGAAGCCAGATCGATGCCGTCCTCGACTTTTTCGCAGTAGCCTTCCACATCCCCTTCGGTCAGGTACTTGAGCGGGCCGCGGAAACCCTGGCGCTTGTCAACTGCTTTCAGCCCGTTGACAATGGCATCATAGGCCCCTTTTTGCATGTCGGCGTTCATGGTGGTGTAGATGTTGAGCCCTTCCTTGTAGAGGCGCTCCTCACCGTATTTCTCTTCCAGCTGCTGGCGGATCTGCTCAAGGAAGTAGGCTGACTGGTCGTTATTGACCTTTTTCAGCGAGCTGATGACAATGGGGGTCTTCCTGGCATAATCAGCCTCTGCCTGGGTGATGTACCCCTCCTTGACCATTCGCTCCAGCACGTAAGCCTGGCGTTCCCTGGCCTTTTCCATGTTCTTGATGGGGGAGTAGGTGTTGGGCGCCTTGGGAAGGCCGGCCATCATCGCCATCTCCGCCAGGTTGAGCTGGTCGACATTCTTGGCAAAATAGGTCTCGGCCGCCAGCTGCACACCGTAGGCGCCGGCGCCCATGTAGATCTGGTTCAGGTAGATGTAGAGGATCTCATCCTTGGAGAGCTTCTTCTCCATCCGGGTGGCGAGGATCGCCTCCTTCAACTTGCGGGAGAACTTTTTCTCCGGGGTCAGCAGCATGGATTTGGCCACCTGCTGGGTAATGGTGGAGGCGCCCTCTTTCTTTTTCAGGTGGATGATGTTCTTGACCATGGCCCTGGCGATACCCAGGTAGTCCAGTCCCTTGTGCTGGTAGAAATTGGAATCCTCTGCCGCGACAAAAGCCTGGATCAGGCGGCGCGGGATTTTGTTGATCTCCACCACCTTGCGCCGCTCCAGATAGAACTCGCCCACCAGGACACCGTTGTCGCCGAATACCTGGCTGACGATGGGGGGTTTGTAGTCAGCCAGCCGGTCTACCTTGGGGAGAGAAACCATCAGATAGGCAAAATATGCCAGAAAGGCAATGAGGAGAACGCCGCCGAGGGCGGCGGCAAAAGCGAATAATTTGCGGCGACTGCTGCCATCCGGGCTACTGGGGAGGCGTCGGTTGACCTGCTGCTGTTTTCCCTGGTAGAGCTGCATCTGTTGGCCCCTTCAAAAAATGTTGCCCATTATGGCAGATTGTCCGTCGAATTCAAGCAAAAGGGTTGTTTCAGTCCGGCCATAGTGGTAGAAATTCATCAATGGTATGTCACGACATCAGAGAGCTTTTACAGCGGCTGACAGCGCTTGGCGAGCTGCACGAAATCAGGGCTGAGGTCTCGCCGCTGCTGGAGATTGCCGCCGTTACCGACCGCGTTAGCAAGGGTGGGGCACAGCTCAACCGGGCCCTGCTGTTCAACGCAGTCACCGGCTCCCCCTACCGGGTGGCAACCAACCTGTTCGGTTCGGAGCGGCGGGTAGCAGCTGCCCTGGGGGAGCGGTTCGGAGCTCTGTTTCAAGAGTTGCTGGCACAAGCTGACGGCAGCGGCGCGCTGGCAAAGCTCGCCGCTCTGCCGCTGACTCCGGCCTGGCTGGCAGCAGCACCGCTAATGGCTGCCGCCCCGCCGGCAGAACTTGCGGCAACGACACTCTCCTCCCTGCCGCTGATCAAGAACCACCCCTATGATGGCGAGCCTGACCATGACGGCCGTTTCATCACCCTGCCGCTGGTGATCACCACTGATCCTGACTTGCAGGACTGCAACTGCGGCATGTACCGGGCAGCAGTAAGTGGCGACAACCGCCTGGTCATTTCCTGGGGGGAGCAGAGCGGCGCAGCCGCCCATGAAGCGGCCTGGCAGGCGGCGGGTCGGCCGATGCCGGTGGTAATCGCTGTCGGCGGGCCGCCGATGCTGACCTTTGCGGCCACCCTGCCGCTGCCGCTGGACGAATTCACCCTTGCCGGGGCGCTCCAGGGGGAGCCGCTGCAGCTCTTCCGCTGCGGCAACGGCCTGCCGGCGCCTGCAGCTGCAGAGGTGGTCATCGAGGGGTACCTGCTGCCGGATAAGGCCGGTTCAGGGGCCTTCGGCAACCACACCGGCGGCTACACCCCGTCACTACCGGCCGCAGCCATGGGGATTACCGCCATCAGCTGCCGCCGCGACATGGTTCTGCCCTCAACGGTTGTCGGCCGCCCCCCCATGGAGGATTGCTGGCTCGCCCGGGCCGCTGGCCGGCTGGCGTTGCCGCTGCTGCGCCTCGATTTGCCGGAGGTCGTTGCCCTGCACCAGCCTTTAGCGGGGATTTTCCACGGCGCCGCCATAATTGCGGTCCGTGGGGCAGATGGTCATGGGGCGGCAATGATCGGCACAATCAGGCAGAACCCATGGTTTGCCAGGGCAAAGCTGCTGGTTCTGGTCGATGCCTGCCAGGATCCGGCTGATGAGTCCGGGGTTCTCTGGCGGATAATGAACTGTGTCAATGCTGAGCGGGATATAGTAATATCTGCAGGTTCGGTCTCCATTGACGCCACTGGCAAAGCAAATGGCAACCGGGCGGTCGAACCCGACGCTGCTGTCGCGGCACTGATTGAGAAACGCTGGAAGGAGTACGGCTTTGCAGGATAACGGCTTACTGGCTAAACTGAAGATCTTCCTGGAGATGATCAAGTTCTCCCATACCATTTTTGCACTCCCCTTTGCCCTCACCGGGGCGCTGCTGGCGGCCAGGGGCATACCGTCTGCCGGACAGATATTCTGGATCGTCATGGCCATGGTCGGTGCCCGCACTGCCGCCATGGCCATGAACCGGCTGATCGACGCCGATATCGACGCCCGGAACCCGCGCACCGCCTCCCGGGCCATACCGGCCGGACTGCTCAGTAGAGGGATTGTCGCGCTCTATATCGTTATCTCCCTGGCTCTCCTGCTCTACGCCGCCTGGCGCCTCAACCCGCTCTGCCTGAAACTGTCCCCCATCGCCATCTTCTTCCTGCTGCTCTACTCCTACTGCAAGCGCTTTACTTCCCTGGCCCACATCGTCCTCGGCATCTGCCTGGCCGCGGCGCCAATGGGGGCCTGGGTGGCGATCCGGGGCGAACTGAACCTTGCTCCGGCGCTTGTCGGCGGGGCCGTACTCTTCTGGGTGGCTGGCTTCGACATCCTCTACGCCCTGCAGGACCTGGAGTTCGACAAACAGGCCGGTCTGCACTCCATCCCGGTAAAGCTCGGGGTACGCGGCTCACTGCTCCTGGCGCGGCTCTTTTCGCTCATCATGATCCTGCTGCTCATCGGCGCAGCAGTCACGCTCCAGCTGGGAGCCCCCTTCTACTGCGGCATAGCCGCCTCTGCGGCCCTGATTGCCTATGAACACTGGCTTGTCAGGGATGGCGACCTGGGGAAACTGGATCTGGCCTTTTTCACCATGAACGGCTATGTCAGCGTCATCATCCTGGCCGCTACAGCAGCCGAAATCTTCATCTCCGGAGGGAGCAGATGAAACGTCATATCGCAGTTGCCATCACCGGTGCCTCCGGGGCAATCCATGGACTGCGCCTGATTGAAGAGCTGCTGGCAGCCGGTTGCCGGGTCAGCCTGCTGATCACCAGAGCCGGGTTCATCGTCCTCAAGGAGGAGTGCGGGCTGGCATGGGCCGGCGACGAGGCGGCGCTGAATGCTACTCTACAGGATTATTTCAAGGCAGAGCCGGATTCCCTGACCTTCTATGGGGAAAACAATTTCTACTCCCCCCTGGCCAGCGGCTCAAGCGCTCCCGATGCCATGGTGGTTGCCCCCTGCTCCAT
>VEOV01000276.1 GCA_012026855.1 Geobacter sp. | reverse complement strand
CTCTGCCACTACTACCACTACCAGGGGCGGCCGGCAGCAGTACGAAGTTGCTGCCGGCGATGAGACCGGCACGGCTGTTTTCAAATGGTTCCACTTCAATCAGCTCTGGATGAAAAAAGCCTGGCGCCCCGGCAGGCGCGGCATCTTTACCGGTGAGATCAGTCAGTTCGGCCTGCGGCGCGAGATCCTGCACCCAGAAGTGGAGTGGCTCCTGGCCGGGGATGATATCCAGGCGGTCATGGCCCGTGATCCGGCCACCTATGGGCGGATAGTCCCGGTTTACCCCCTTACCGAAGGGCTGCACCAGAAGGCGATGCGTCATATCATGAAGCAGGTGGTTGACGACTTTGCTGCCGACCTGGTGACCGTCATTGACCCTGATATCCTTAGCCGCCACCATCTACTCCCCTTGGCGGATGCTGTCCGGGAAGCACACTTCCCCTCACCGGACACAGTTCTGGACACACTCAACCGCGGCGCCACTCCGGCCCACCATACCCTGGTTTTCGATGAATTCTTCTTTCTGGAGTTAGGCCTGGCCCTGAAGCGGCGCGGCTTTACCATGGAAGAGGGGATTGCTTTCGAGGTCAATCACAAGTACACCCGGCCGCTGCTCAAGATGCTCCCCTTTACCCTGACCCATGCCCAGCGCCGGGTCCTCTCCGAGATCAAGGAAGACATGATGGCGCCATACCCCATGCACCGCCTGGTACAGGGGGATGAGGGGAGCGGCAAGACCATGGTGGCGCATCTGGCTGCATTGGTGGCGGTGGAGAACGGTTATCAGGTGGCCATCATGGCGCCGACAGAGATCCTGGCCGAGCAGCACTACCTGAATATTCACGGTCTGTGCGAAGCCCTTGAGGTCAGGGTTATCCTCCTGACTGCATCCCACAAGGGGAAGGAGCGGCAGACGCTCCTTGAGAAGGTGGTCAGCGGTGAAGCAGACATCGTTATCGGTACCCATGCGGTCATCCAGGAAAAAGTGGAGTTCCAGCGCCTCGGCCTGGGGATTATCGACGAACAGCACCGCTTTGGCGTACTGCAGCGCGGCATCCTCAGGAAAAAGGGGGAGAACCCGGATATCCTGGTGATGACCGCCACCCCCATACCACGCACCCTGGCGATGACGGTCTTTGGCGACCTGTCTCTCTCCGTGATCGATGAGCTGCCACCCGGCAGGACGCCGATCGTGACGAAAATATTTGCCGAGTCCCGCCGTCACCAGGTCTATGGGCAGATCAGGGAAGAGGTGGCCAAGGGGCGGCAGGCGTACATCATCTATCCCCTGGTGGAAGAGTCTGAGAAGAGCGAACTGAAAGCTGCCGTGCAGATGGCTGAAGAGCTGCAGCAGACGGCCTTTCCCCAGCTGGTGGTCGGCCTGCTCCATGGCCGTTTGAAACCGGAGGAGAAGGAGGCGGTCATGGCCTCCTTCAAGGCCGGAGAGATTCATATTCTCGTCGCTACCACGGTCATCGAGGTGGGGATTGACGTCCCCAATGCCACCATCATGGTGATCGAGCATGCCGAGCGCTTCGGCCTCTCCCAGCTGCACCAGCTGCGGGGTCGGGTAGGGCGGAGCAGCCACCAGTCCCACTGTCTGCTGATCGCTTCCGACCGGCTTTCCGACGATGGTGTTAAGCGACTACGGGTCATGGAAGCCACCACCGACGGTTTCCGCATTGCCGAGGCCGACCTGGAGATCCGCGGTCCCGGCGATTTTCTCGGTACCCGCCAGGCCGGTCTGCCCGATTTCCGGGTGGCCAGCATCCTGCGGGACGGACGGGTGCTGGAAGAGGCCCGTCGCGAGGCCTTCACCCTGGTGGAGCGGGACCCGGAACTTAAGCTGCCGGAGCATCAGAAAATGAAAAAAGAGCTGGTCAAGCGGTGGGGCGGGAGACTGGAACTGGCAGGTGTGGCGTAAAGCTGTGACAGGGAAGGCCGTCTCTCACTGCAACGCCTCTGCTTGCTGACCTTTAGTGGTTTTCGCGACAAGCTCGGCAGTGCTTGAATAAGAGGATAGCTGTAGTGTTGGCGAAGGGCCCCGGCTGTTTTCGTTCGATACGGCCTTCCCTGCCACAGCTCTGGACTATTGGTAAAGGACAAAAGCTGAATGCACGATCAACTGGAGAAATACGCCGCCAAACTGCTCACCGATCGCTCAGCCATGGCAGGCCGGATTGCGGTAGCTGCTAAGGATGATGAGCTGATCAGCTGCGGCAACCCTGAACTGGCTGCCATGGCCGTGGCCGTGCTGGAGCGGCTCAATGCCCTGAGTATCGTGGTGGCAGCGTCGTCACTCCCCTTTGCCGATCTGCTCATCGCCAGAAGCGCGGCTGAGGTCCATTGCATCGAGCCCCAGGACACCGAGACCCGCACTTTCCTCCACGATATCCCGTTCATCAGGCTAAGCGAGCTGTCAAAAGAGCCGGCGGCGCAGATTGCGCCGCTCCTCGGCAACCGCAAGGGGGTGATCGTCGAAGGGATCGGTATTTTCGCCGTCGGCGGGGTGACGGTGGAGCAGGCCTATATCAACTTCTCCTCGGTATTTCACTCCACCTTTGTCAAATACCTGCAGTACATTCTCCAGAGCGGTTTTCTGCTGCCGGAAGAGCCGGAAGCCTGCCGCAGCTTCTTTGCCGGCTGGCTGCACCCCTTGACTGCCGATGGTTTGCACTTCCATACTGGTGAGCTTGGCGAGCTGGATGACATTCTGCGGGAGATCGCCACTGTGGGACGCTATACCGTGGAGCGCGGGCTGGTGGACTCCTTCTTCGGCAATATCTCCTGCCGCACCGACCGGCTGATTTACATCTCCCAGACCGCTGCCAGCCTGGATGCCTTGGACGGCTGCATCGATCCGGTGCCGTTTGACAACTCCTCCACCGTGGGGATTACCGCTTCCAGTGAACTGGCGGCCCACCGCCGCATCTACGAGACCGGTGACGCCAGGGTGATTCTCCATGGCCACCCGAAATTCGCCGTCATCATGAGCATGCTCTGTGAAACGAAAGATTGCGCCATCAGCGATTGCTGGCGGGACTGCCCCCATGTTCGTTTCCTGGGGGGGACGCCGGTAGTTGCCGGTGAGATCGGCGCCGGCGGGCTGGCCAAACGGGTGCCGCCGGTGATTGCCGGACCGGGGCGGGCGATCGTCTACGGCCACGGGGTCTTCACCACCGGGAAAAACGGGTTTGCCGAAGCTTTTCAGTCAATGGTCGAGGTGGAGAATTGGTGCCGTGGCGAGTACCGTCGCAGATTGGTAGAAAAAACAGGTTTTTGATTCAGTTCCGGAGAGCTTCTCCTTCCCCAGGTAGTTCCCGCAAGGTATTGCGGACATAAAGCAGTGACAGCGCTGCAGCCAGCCAGTTGATCAACAGTATCCCCCACCAGATGCCCTCAATCCCCCACCCCATTACGACAGCCAATAGCCAGAAGACCGGCACCGGAGCCAGGAACTGGCGGAAAACCCCCAGTTTCACTGGAAATCG
>VEOV01000274.1 GCA_012026855.1 Geobacter sp. | reverse complement strand
TGACCATAGACATTACCCATGACATCGGTTGTGACCTCTGAAAATGATGTGACATAACTTCTGAATACCCGCTGGGCAGGCTGTTCATAACCCGATGGACTAGGTGCATCCAGAAGCTTTTCGAAAAACTCGAGGGACTCTTTTCTCATTTGATCTCCCAAAAAAGTATCAGATATTTTTAATTCCGGAATCTAACGGTTCAACAATTAATTGGGGAAGGCAGCTGCAAGCCGTATTCATGCCTTCTTCACAAACTCTGACTTTAACTGCATGGCACCGATGCCATCCAGCTTGCAGTCGATATCGTGGTCACCATCAACCAGACGGATATTCTTCGCCTTGGCACCAACCTTTACCACGATGGAGGAACCCTTCACCTTCAAATCCTTGATAACCGTAATTGAATCACCGTCACGCAACTCATTGCCGAAGGCATCGCGGACAACCCGCTGGACATCAGCGGCAACACTCTCTCCGGCAGGATTCCACTCATGGGCACACTCGGGACAGACCAGCATGGCGCCGTCTTCATAGGTATAGGTTGAACTGCACTGGGGACACTTTGGCAGGGTACTCATGACTCTCCTTTTTAATCAGGCAGGTTATTGTTGCCGCTGATTTACAGATATTGAACGTGATGTTAATTTTCAGATGCCGATTCCAGTGCCCGGGCCAGCTGATCCGGACAGGAGGTATCCCCCTGACAGGTTATCCCTTTGAGACGCCGCACCGCTTCGGTTACCGCCATCCCCTTGACCAGAGCAGACACTGCCTGGGTGTTACCGGCACAACCGTCGATGAAAGAGGTGTCCACAATGACCCCCTCCTCTATATGGATATCAATCCGCTTGGCACATGTGCCTGTTGTCGCATAACTGAGTAGCACTCGAACACCTCTCATTTTTTTTAATTGCCAGACTGATAACTTAAATAAAAACTCCCGCAGGCAGCGCCTAACGGGGAGTATATATTACGTCACAACCAGCAGCGCCTCAAGCTTTTCTTCGAGTAAAAACCGGATCAGGGTTAGTTCTTGATAGCTGTTGCCGCGTGCAGTGCATATTTACGGTCCTCTTCAAAAACATGATGCAGAAGCCATTTACCAATAAAGGTAATCAATTCCCGGGTCAACTCAAGATCGCTGCGATACTGGACACGCTTCATCTCGGCAAGTTTGTAGCTGAAACCTCTATGCTGTTCTATGTGACCATCAATTTCAAAATACTGAATTCGCCGCATATACTCCTCTTCGGCAGTGAAATGATATTCTGCATAAGCCAGAAATGCTTCCAGCTTGGGTCGGACGCAATCGACATTGTCAACCTTGAGACATTCAGTGTAAAGAGCATTGAGAGTCGCCATCAACTGCTTATGGTGATTATCCAGCTCTACATTGTTGACTGAGTACTCGTCCTTCCAGGTTATCAACGGCATATTGCCCCCTCCATTTCAGCTACTCAAATCTAACCTGTTTTCACTTGTTTTCTCAAGCGAATCATCCCTATTATAACAAATATTCCGTCAATCAAGGCCACCTGTTACCAATGACTGACCGTAATTACAGCCTATCCCCTTTCTTGCTACTCTGCTTGATCGGTTTTATCGCTTTTTTCAGCTCATACCTGCGCATGCCGGTAATGCCTTTATATGCTACACAGCTGGGAGCCGAACCTGCTCATGTCGGGACCATCAACGGTGCCTTCATGCTTACTGCAGGGCTGCTCTCCATCCCTGCCGGACTGCTGGCCGACCGCATCGGCAGAAAACGTCCCATATTCGGCGGCATAATAGCAGTGTCACTCTCTTCTCTTCTCATACCCCTGTGCCAGACTCCGGCACAAATGGCTCTGGCCTACATCCTGTTCGGAGCAGGACTGGCCGCCTTTGCACCGGGCATGCTATCACAGGTTGCCGATACCATGCCTGCACCCATGCTGGGCCAGGCCTATGGCTGGTATACGACGGCGATCTATGTCGCCATGACCCTGGGGCCGGCCTCTGGCGGTTACCTGGCAAAACATCTTGGTCTGCCCGATGTTTTTTTAGTATCAGGCTTCATGTCGCTGGCCGTTGCCTTCCTTGCCTTAGTGATACTGCCCAATAGTGCTCCGCGACACAAAACCGAACTGCGAAGTGCACTGTCATCTTCCCTGGATCTTATGCACAACCGGTGGCTGCGCGCCTGTCTGGCGGCAGCTCTCGGCAGCTGTATCGGCTTCGGTGTTTTCCTCACCTTTTTGCCACTCTATGCCTCCTCGCTTGGCCATGACCCTGCCCTGGTCGGGCTGGTGTTCGCTGCCCAGGCTCTGACCAATGTCATCTGCCGAGTGCCCATCGGCAGGATTGCCGATCAAGTTGACCGGCGCTGGCTCGTGGCATCAGGACTGCTCTGCCTTGCCTTGGCTCTGGCCGCATTGGGTCAGCTGCACCAGCTCCACAACCTGGTGTTGTGTGCCATCCTTCTGGGAATCGGCATGGCCTTGACCTACACCGCCATCGGCGCCATCATTGCCGTACAGGTTCCGGCTCTGCAGAGAGGTTTGGCAATGGGAATGTATAATAGCTGCATCTACCTGGGTATGATGGCAGGTTCTGCTGTATTCGGCGTCACCTTAAAGAATATCGGCTACCAGCTCGGCTTCGCATCTGCCGGCGGAGTAGCACTCCTAGGACTGGTCAGTTTCATTCAGATGACTCGTAGCAGATGAATAGCAACTTCGGACGCCAAAGCAGCCTCAGAAAGTAATAGCAGATATTTGCTGCACACTCCCAAGAACCCGCTATACTTGTACCATTCCCGCTTCACTGAATACCCTTTTGACAAGCAAATGCTCAGGCAGCACCACCTGCCGCAAGATGAATCATTTCAGGCGGGGCATTGTACGTGCCCGAAAAAGGAGACAGAGATGAGTGTTGATGTCCAGGAAGCAATCAAACGTTCGCTGCAGACGGAAAAGAACGCCATGCTTTTTTACCAGTATGGCGCCAGACAGTTCAAGGATGCCGGCGCCAGAAAAACATTCGAACTCCTCTCAAGGGAAGAGCAGGAGCATGCCGGTCATTTTTATCGAATCTACAAGGGCTCTGACATACCCTCGCTGGAGGAGTATCTGACAAGCCCTGATGAACACGAGCAGAGCTGGCTGGCAGCGGCGAAAAAAGTCTGTGGGGCGGATTTCACTGAGAAGAAAGCAATGGAGGTCGCACTGGAAAAGGAGAAAAACCTCGAAGAGGCCCTGCAGATGATGGCTGACAAGATCAGCGACCCTGAGATAAAGGCTGTCTACGAACTAAATGTGCGAGAAACACATAATCACTATCTGCTGATCGAGTCGGAATATGCCCGCATCATGAAAATGGTGCACGAAACAGACATTGATATTTTCGTCAGAGAGTAACTGAGTAGATTTTGATAGATGACGGAATGCCTCTTCAATTGCAACTGAAGAGGCATTCTTTTTACCATGGCAGCGGCAACAATTCATCCAGCGCAGCAATCCTCGCATCTGCCAGCTCCAGCTCCCACGGCTCGCCATAGCCGAACCGGCAACCGATGGAACGGATGCCAGCCATTCTGGCCGCTTCGAAATCATTACAACTGTCGCCAATCATTACTGTTGCTGCTGCAGAAGCTTTGCAAGAGTCCATGGCCGCCAGAAGCGGTCCGGGTAACGGTTTAGTCTCAGCCAGAGCATCCCCGCCCAAAACCGTCTGAAAACAGCCGGCAATGCCGTACAGAGACAGCAGCCTTTTGCAGTGGGCACTGTTCTTGTTTGATACCAGTGCCAGGGGAATGCCGGCCCCATGAAGCTCAGCCAGGAGTTCCTTTGCCCATGGATAGAGAGTAGTTCTTGCCGCCAGGTTATCGCCGTTATGGGCCAGGAAAATTTTAAGAGCGGTATCAATCCGTTCATCGCCCTCAGGCAGGCAGCGGCTGACCAGATTACGCGCACCCTTGCCGATGGCGCTGCGAACGGCATCAAGGGGTAGCAGTGGCAGGTCAAAAAACTTCCGCATGGCATTGATAGACTCTGTCAGTCCGGCGAGAGAATCGATCAGTGTGCCGTCCAGGTCAAAGATAACCAGTGACGGCAGCGTATTGAGTCCCCAGATGTCAGCCCTATCCTGCATAGTTGTTGCCCCCTGTCGGTTTAACAGCAAATTGCCGCCCATTGTGAGGCGTACTGTCCAGAAAACAAAAAACACCTACAAGAATCCTTGTAAGTGTCTGTTTTGTGGTGGGTGAAGAGGGGATCGAACCCCCGACATCCAGCTTGTAAGGCTGGCGCTCTCCCAGCTGAGCTATTCACCCT
>VEOV01000225.1 GCA_012026855.1 Geobacter sp. | reverse complement strand
CTCGATCAGGGCAAACAGCGTGTAGTCCTTGCCGCACCCCACGTTATTGCCGGGATGGATCTGGGTGCCGCGCTGACGATAGATGATGTTGCCGGCTTTGACGATCTCTCCGCCGAATTTCTTACAGCCGAGTCGCTGACCGTCCGAATCCCTGCCGTTGCGTGAACTTCCGCCTGCTTTCTTATGTGCCATTTCCGTATCTCCTCGGGAAAATTACGCTGATTTATGCGCTGATTTTTTCAATCTTAAGAACCGTCTTGTGCTGACGATGTCCGCGCAGCTTACGGGTGCCTTTGCGGCGCTTGGACTTGAACACCAGGATCTTCTTGTCCTTGCCCTGGGCTGCAATCTTGGCCGTCACCATTGCGCCGGCTACGACAGGAGCCCCTATCGCAAGCTTCTCGCCACCGATCATCAGTACTTCGGCAAATTCGATTTTGTCGCCGATCTCACCCTCAAGCTTTTCAACCTTGAGAAACTCGCCTTCAGCGACCTTGTATTGTTTTCCACCGGTTTTAATAACTGCGTACATAGCCATCTCCATCCGAATCATTTTTAAAAGAGTTATGGACTATAGTGAAGTGTGCTTTATATGTCAAGGATAAATTTAACAGCAATCCTCTCCAGAAATTCGGGAGCCCAGAACAGAAATTTATGATTATTTGGTATTTACCACTGTGTGCCAATTGTGGCACAATAGTATGATACACAAAAAGCTGCAGAGCACACACCCTTAACCAATACCGAATGGAGCAGGCATGGAACCGATCATCACCTACAAAGAGCGTTGCCGGCGCTGCTATTCCTGCGTACGCAGCTGCCCGGTCAAGGCTATCAAGGTTGACCATGATTTCGCACAGATCATGTACGACCGCTGCATAGGCTGCGGCAACTGCCTGAACTGTCCACAGAACGCCAAGGTGGTTGTCGACCGCATGGTCAGGACGCAGGAACTGCTGACCTCGAACGCACCGGTGGTGGCAGTACTGGGATGCTCATTTCCCGCCTTCTTTGATGCCATTACACCCGGTCAAGTCGTGGCCGGGCTGAAAAGCCTCGGTTTTCTTGAAGTGCACGAGGGCGCTTATGGGGCCCGCATGATTGCCGACAGTTACCGCGAAAACCTGAAAGAGGCGTGCCGGCCGATGATTTCGTCTCACTGTCCGGCGGTGGTAGACCTGGTTGAGCGCCACTACCCCAAACTGCTGCCCAACCTGGTCGGCGTCGTTTCTCCGATGATTGCCATGGGACGGTTTATCAAGGGCGTCCTGGGGGAGGAGACCAAGGTCGTCTATATCAGCACCTGCATCGCGGCAAAATTCGAGATACAGGCCAAGGAGTCAGCCAACGCCATCGATGTGGTACTTACCTACCAGGAGATCGACAAGCTCTTCAAGAGTCGCGGCATCAATCCGGCCTCACTTGGCGAGATGCCCTTCGACGGCATTGACCCGGGGGAAGGACGACTCTTCCCGCTGACCGGCGGGCCACTCAAGGTATTCGGGAG
>VEOV01000152.1 GCA_012026855.1 Geobacter sp. | reverse complement strand
GAGTCCCACAGTTTCGTCAGCAGGGTGCTGATGGAAAATCTCGGCAAGAGCGATGGCGTTGTCTTTACCCCTGGCACCCCTGACCCGGAGCCGCCGCTGCTGCATATTTCCCCCCCCAGGCTGCTGTACGAGGCGCTCAAGCTTTTTCCGCAGCAGTTCAACATCGAGTATTTCATCGCGGTCAATGCCGCACGCTTCCCCGCAAGGACGAGCCATTTCTACAGGCTCGCCAATATTTTCGCCATGCGGGAGCATGATATCCAGGTGCTTGAGCAGATCAACGGCAGCAGAAGCGTCACTGACCTGCTCCAGATAACCAACAACCGGCATGATACCGCCCTGTTCCTGAATTTTCTGCACCTGCTGGGGATGATCTCCCTGCTGCCGGCGCCCGGCAATGAGGCGCTTCCCGGATTTTTCCAGAAGAGCCTTTTCAACAGACCTCTGGACGACGTGACCGTGGTTGAAGAGACACTCATCGGTTTTGATGATATTGTTGAAGAGGTTGCCGAGAATGTGGTCATGTCCATGGGGAGCAGCGGCATGGCAGCACCTCTGTCCGAGGCGGAAATAAGCTTCGAGCAAGCGGTACAGCGGGAATTCTCGCTGATCAGGGACAAGAATTACTATGCCATCTTCGGCATGACACCGGCGAAATTCAGCTTCAACTCGCTCAAGGAAGCCTACTTTGCCAAGGTGCGCGAATATTCTCCGGAGCGTTTCATGGAGCTTTCCGGAGCAACTTCCGACATGGCGCAGGAGATTCTCTCCATCTATGCCGAGGCTTACAACACCCTCTCCAATGTGGTTGCCAAGGAGCGCTATGACGAAATGCTCAATGACAACAAGACCATGGGCATAGACGGCAAGCAGGATGGCGAACTGCATGCCCGGATCCAGTTCCAGTCAGGCCAGGTATTCCTGGACATGGGGGAATTTGACAATGCCGAGAAGGCCCTGCAGGACGCTTACACCCTTGAACCCGACCACGCCGGCCATGCCGCCTTTCTTGCCTGGGCTATCTACTGCAACAACGCCAACAAAGGTTCCAGGGCAGCCATGGAGCGGGCCAGGGCGCTGCTGGCCAAATCCCTGCAGATTGAAAAAAGCGCGGAAGCTTTTGCCTTCAGGGGGTGGATGCTCTTTGACGAAGGGCGTGACGGTCTGGCAGAGGGGGATTTCAGCAAGGCGCTGAAACTCAACCCGAGAGAACCGAATGCAGCCAAGGGTATGAAGCTCATCCAGGACAAGAAAGAGAGCGAGAAAAAAGGGGTATTACGCAGGTTTTTCAGCTAGTAAGCCTGTAATTACGGAGAAAACAAAGACGGCCAGCCAACAAACTGGTTGACTTGTCTGGCAGCATTATGTATTAATAGTTTTTTGAAACAATAAGCCGATCGCGGATATAGAGCTGAACTCAAGCGTTTAAATGATGTCCCCTTCGTCTAGCCCGGCCCAGGACACCGCCCTTTCACGGCGGCGACGCCGGTTCAAATCCGGCAGGGGACGCCAATTTCCATAAAAAGAGACCCTGGGCAACCCGGGTCTTTTTTTATGGCGGCAGCACATTCCAAAGTAGTTGGAGATAGATCATGAAACTGAACAGCATCTTTGCAGCAGCGTTCCTCGCCTTGACACTGTCAGCTTCAGTGGCAGCAGCCATGCCGGGCATGGCGCCCCAGGCGGATACAGCAACAGCAGCGGCTCCTGAGCAACCAATCGCCGGGAAGGTCCTGGAGGTTCTGAACAGTGGCGGTTATACTTATCTATTACTCGATGTCGACGGCTTCAAGGACTGGGTTGCAGTGCCGGAACTGGTAGTTGCCGTGGGAGAGGAAGTGGAACTGCTCCAGGGCACACAAATGGGGCAGTTTTCCAGCAAGGCGCTCAACAGAACTTTTGACAAAATCATCTTTTCAGCCGGCCCGACCGCAAAATACAATGAAACACGCAAGATCAATGCCCACAAAAGCGCTGACATGAGCGCCCCGGCTCCAGGCAGGAAAAAAGCCGAAAGCAAGGTTATTGAAGGGCTGAAAGTGGAAAAGGCAACCGGCCTGAATGCCTACAATCTGGAAGAACTCTTTGCCAAAAAGGATGCGCTCCATGACAAGAAGGTAGCCGTGCGCGGCCAGGTGGTCAAAGTCTCTACCGGCATCATGAACCGCAACTGGGTTCACATCAAGGACGGCAGCGGCGCCAACGGCGACAACAAGCTGGTCATAACCACAAAGGACGAACCGAACCTTGGCGACATAGTTACCGCAACAGGTGTCTTCCATAAGAATGTCGATTTCGGTGGCGGCTACAATTATGCCGTTATCATGGAGGACGCAGCAGTAAAGTAGGCAAGGCTTCAATTTTATAAATTCCAGCGGGTGGGTCTTGCACTCACCCCTTTCCCATCGCTCACTGACCCCCCTGCAGTTCAGTAATTCCTGACCTAAGCAGCTTCAAGTCCGGTTGGCGACGATGCCAGAAATCATTTTCTCCCGCTTTCCCTGATGGTCTTAAAGGCAAGATGCCATCAGCAGTGCGGGCGAACGTCCGGATGCTTGTGCGGTCTCACCGGCACTACCTGCATTCACCTCCATTGCCGCCATACAAGGGATTATCATGACATTTGCAGAACTCAACCTTACCCCGGCCATCCTCAAGGCGATCGAAGCCTGTGGCTACAACACCCCCACTCCTATCCAGGAGCAGTCAATCCCCCTGGCACTTGCCGGACACGACCTGATCGGCTCTGCCCAGACAGGCACCGGCAAAACCGCCAGCTTTGTTCTCCCTGCCCTGCAAAAGCTTTCCGTTCCGTCCGCCAGCAAAGGGCGTGGCCCGAGGATTCTCGTTCTCACCCCGACCAGAGAGCTGGCCAACCAGGTAACCGACGCAGTCAAGACCTACGGCCGCTTCAGCCGTGTGCGCAGCGGCGCCATTCTTGGTGGCATGTCCTATCGTGAGCAGCTCAGGCTCCTCTCCCAGCCGATTGACTTCATTGTTGCCACGCCGGGCCGCCTGGTCGACCACCTGGAAAACCGCCGCATCGACTTCAGCCGGGTGGAGATGCTGATCCTGGACGAGGCTGACCGGATGCTCGACATGGGCTTCAGCGAGGACATGGAAAAGATCGCCTCCGCAACCCCTGAAGGACGCCAAACCCTGATGTTCACCGCTACCATGGATGACACCACGGCAAAGCTTGCCGGCAGGATGCTGCGTAACCCGCAGCGGGTTGAAGTGGCCGGCAAAAAGATTACCCTTGATGCCATCGAGCAGCGACTGCACGTTACCGACGACATCAGGCACAAGGGCAGGCTGCTCTCTCACCTGTTGACTGACATCGAAATGTCCCAGGCGATAATCTTCTCAGCCACCAAGCGTGATGCCGATGCCCTGGCAGAGGACCTGTACAATCAGGGGCACTCCGTTGCCGCCCTCCATGGCGACATGAGCCAGCGGGAGCGCAATCGCACCATCACCGACATGAAACGGGGCCGGGTCAAACTGCTGGTTGCCACCGCCGTTCCCGCCCGCGGTCTCGATGTCAACGGCTTCAGCCATGTCATCAATTTCGACCTGCCGAGATTCGCCGAGGACTACGTCCACCGTATCGGCAGGACCGGTCGCGCTGGAGCTACCGGCACGGCAATCTCCTTTGTTTCGGGCAACGAGTTGAATTACCTGGTCAGGATCGAGAAATATATCGGCCAGAAACTGTCCCGGCATATCATCGAAGGACTTGAGCCGAAAAGAGATCTGCCCCGCCCGTCTGGCGGCAGCAGAAGCAGCGCGCCACGCAGCGGCAAACCGGCCGGGGCAACGGCTGCACCTGGCGGCTGGAAGAAGGACGGCCCCAAGAGCGGCAATGGCGGCCGCCGGCTGAAAAAATGGGGCGCACCAAAACCGCAGCGAGATGTAGTGGTCGAGTATCGCCGCCCCG
>VEOV01000315.1 GCA_012026855.1 Geobacter sp. | reverse complement strand
GTACAGGGGCCTTGGTCAGCAGCATCTCTTCTGAAATTTGCGCTGTCTTGAGATAAGCCGGATTGACATAGGTGCGCCGGCAGTTGCGATCATAGCGGGCGATAATGTCCGGTGAATTCTCGACCAGGGTCCGGAAGACCTGGTGGGCGTCTTGAATGGCCTCTTCTGCCTGCTTCCGTTCAGTGATGTCCCGGCAAATACCGACGAGTCCCATAATTTCCCCGTCCGGGCCAAAGAAGGGGATTTTCCGGGTTTCGATGAGTTGCTTGCGGCCATCGGGATACTCTACCCACTCCTCTATTTTTAACGGTTTTTTGCTGTTCAGAACCTCCTGATCGGCTCTGCGGATCGCTTCTGCTTTCTCCTCAGGGAAGAAATCAAAGTCGGTTTTGCCGATTTGAGCGCTTTCAGCAAGACCGATGAGAGCCTCTGAAGCTTTGTTGCAGCCGAGATAAACACTATTGATGTCTTTGATAAAGATAAGGTCGTCGACCGAGTCGATGATGCAGCGCAACAGGGTTCTCTCTCTCTGCAAGCATTCCTCGGCATGCTGGCGTTCGGTCAGTTCATTGTGCAACAGTCTGTTCGCATCAAGCAGCTCACTGTCCCGCGAGGCAATTTCATCCAGCATCTTGTTGAATTCATTTGCCAATACGGCAGCTTCATCGCTGCCGGTGAGTGCCGTGCGGGCCAGAGTGTTGCCGTTACTTACCCTGGAGATGGTCTCCTGAATGGCATAGAGGCGGCGGGTGATCCGTTTCCCCATCAGCCAGGCGAAGAGGGAACCGGCAATAATTGCTGCCAGAGCATAGATAATGCCGCTCAGGGTAATCCGGCTCAGGGTTTTGACGGCCATCTGCTGGCCGACACCGATCCTTGCCCAGCCTACATTGCGTCCGCCAACTATGGCGGGCACTGCCACATCTACCAGTGCCGGGGTTCTGGATAACAGGGTCTGTTTGGCAGTGCCCGGCAGGTCGAGCAGGTATGATCCGCGGCGCGACTTGTCGGTGGCGGCCACAATCTGGCCATTTGCATCGGTCAGTATGGCGAAGATGAGTTCCGGATAGCGTCGTTGGGCATCCACCAGCTCCTCCAGCCCAGCGATGTCGTTGGCGGCGATCCAGCCGGCAGCTGAGGTGGCCAGAGCCTGGGACAGCGCGGTTGCCTGCTCAGTCTGACGATCCAGCAGCATGGCCCGTTGACGCATGGTCAGATCAGCGATGAAGAGAGTCATCATCACTGCATGAACTGCTGCCACAGCGATGATTAGCCGGCCACGGAGGGTGCCGAAACAAAAATTGTGCAGGGTCTGAAACTTCATCGCTGCTCCACTGATCTGATTTCCCGCTCAAATTTTGAAATGTAGTCCCGCACCACGTCATAGTCCTTGTTTGAAGCCGGCAGGAAGCGAGCGGTCTCCATTTTTGCCAGGATGCTTCTGCCCTGCGCGGTGCTATCCAGTCCCAGCAGCAGCTCCGCAATTTTATCCCGTACGTTGACAGGAACATTATCACGCGCCATTACCGAGTTGTTGATAAGCGATTCGGTCTCCCAGATTACTTTCAGCTGGGCAGCTTCACGGGGATGCTCCTTCTGGAAGGCTCGCCAGGGGGGAGGCCAGGTGGCGCCCGCCGCGGTCTTGCCAAGCCAGGCATTCATGATGGCTGACTCCTGCGAGCCGACAAAGCGGTTTTCATTGGCATTATTGACATTGACGCCCTGCTTCTGGAG
>VEOV01000297.1 GCA_012026855.1 Geobacter sp. | reverse complement strand
GGGATGACCTGCACCGTACCGCCGAGATAGTCACCGCGCCGCTCCTTCTCGATTACAGAAAAGTAGACCTGGCCGGTAGTAAAATTGCTCTTCTTGGAGAGCCGGGCACTGGTGTAGCGTTCATAATGTCCCAGGTCAAGGTCGGTTTCAGCGCCGTCATCGGTGACGAATACCTCGCCATGCTGGAATGGTGACATGGTACCGGGATCGACGTTGATATACGGGTCAAGCTTCTGCATGGTGACCCGCAGACCGCGGGCTTCAAGCAGCGCCCCGAGAGAGGCTGAAGCGAGCCCTTTGCCGATTGAAGATACAACGCCGCCGGTTACGAAAATAAATTTAGTTTTCATAGCACTGTTCATCCTTGAATAGAATTACTGTTGTTTGAGTTTTTCGATGACTGCCGACAGGTCAGCCGGAGTATCTACACCAATTGAGTCGTATGAAGTTTCAACAACTTTAATCCTGTAACCATTTTCCAGCACACGCAACTGTTCAAGTTTTTCCGCCAGCTCCAGATAAGTGGGGGACATCTGGGAGTACTGCAGCAGGAACTCGCGCCGGTAGACATAAAGGCCGACATGCTTGTAACAGAGGAGCTTGCCGGAGGAAAACTTCTCGTCCTTCAGGTCGTTCCATTTATCCCTGAAATTGGGAAGCGGCGACCTGGAGAAGTACAGGGCAAAACCTTCCCAATCCGTAACCACCTTGACCACATTGGGGCTGAGGAAATCGTGGAGTGTCTTGATCCTTGACTTGAGGGTCGACATGACATTGGCACTGTCTGCCATGAGCGGCTCTATGGCCTCGTCGATCATTGCCGGTTCGATCAACGGCTCATCACCCTGGACATAGACGATAATCTCACTGTCCAGCCTTGCAGCCACTTCGGCCAGCCTGTCCGTGCCGGTCTCATGACTTTTCAGCGTCATCTCCACATTGCCGCCGAACCCCTTGACTGCAGAAAAGATCCGCTCGTCATCTGTGGCCACAATAACTTCATTAACCAGAGAGGCGCGCAGTGTCCGTTCGTAAACGTGCTGAATCATGGGCTTGCCGGCGATATCTGCCAAAGCCTTGCCTTCAAAGCGGGTTGAACCGTACCTTGCGGGAATTATTGCTGTAATTTTCATAAGTTATTGGAACCATTTCGAGAAGGTATGTCCCTTCATATGGCGGGACGTACAACGCTACATCATCTGAATCTGACTGTCAAGCGAGGATAATTTTACATTTCTATTACATTAGAGACCGACTCACTTCTGCTATCTTAATGATAGGAAATATCAATTGCGCCGGGGGTGCCTACATGTTGAAGCCACTGAAAATTGGTAAATACACAGCAAAATATCCGCTTATCCAGGGTGGTATGGGAGTACGCATCTCCGGAGGCTCGCTGGCCGGGCACGTGGCAAAGTGCGGCGGCGTCGGCCTGGTGGCTGCTGCCGGCATTGCCCTCAACAGCGAATTTTTCAACGGCCGCAACTACCTGCAGGCCGAACCGGAAGCATTCAAGGCAGAGCTGAAGAAAGCCTATGAAATTGCCCCTGATGGCATCATCGGTGTCAACGTCATGGTCGCCCTGGCTGACTTTGAGCAGCTCGTAGCCGCCGCCATCGAGGGTGGCGCCAAGGTTATCGTCTGCGGCGCCGGTCTGCCGCTTACCCTGCCTGGACTGACCGCCCATGCGCCCGATGTGGCACTGGTGCCGATCGTCTCCTCGGTACGCGCTGCCCAGCTGATTGTCCGTAAATGGGACAAGGGCTTTCACCGGCTGCCCGATGCCATTGTGGTTGAAGATCCAGACACTGCCGGTGGCCACCTTGGTGAAAAAATGGAGATCATCGGCAATGGTGACTATGATCAATACGGCACCATCAGAGGCATCAAGGAGTATCTGCAGGCTGAATTTCCCCAGGCCAGCATCCCGGTAATTGCAGCAGGAGGTATCTGGGACAGACAGGACTTATTGCACGCCCTTGAACAGGGGGCTGACGGTGTGCAGATGGCAAGCCGTTTCGTTCCCACTGTCGAGTGTGACGCCGCCGATGAGTTCAAGCAAGCCTACCTGAACTGCCGCATGGAAGATATCGGCCTGATCATGAGCCCTGCCGGACTGCCGGGCCGAGCAATCCTGAACAACAGTGACAATATCCGCCAGTACGATCTTGACCATCATACCACGTGCCGCATGGGGTGCCTTAAGAAATGTTCCTACAAGGAGACCGGCGAGCGCTTCTGCATTGTTACCGCCCTTGACCGTGCCCAGCGGGGCGAAGTTGAATCCGGACTGATATTCTGTGGCACCAATGCCTGGAAAGCCGACCACATCGGCACGGTGCAGGAGATCTTTGACGAGCTTTTTGCCGGCGAAATCCCTGCCGAGGCCCAAAAAGCCGCATAATCCTTTCCGCCTTCTCCATCTATAAAGGCCGGTCAAACCATGACCGGCCTTTTCTTATTAAATCTACCGTACAAAGGCCATGGCAGGTTGACAAGGCCTGGAAAACTGCTACGCTTTCTGCTAATTAATCGCTGCCACATAGATATGCCATTAACCCTCGAACCGATTTCACAATAACTGCAGTGAGGAATATTTTATGGTAAACGAGGATAGACGAAAATTCCTCGGCATCTGCCTTGGAGGGGTTGCCGCTTCAGCCGCAGCTGCTGTCGCGTATCCGGTTTTTCGCTACCTGTCGCCGATAAAAGATGACTCTTTGAAGAGCAAGGTCATCTTAAAGGAACAGGATATCCCCCCCGGCGGAGCCAAATTTTTCGAGTATGCCGGTGCAACGGCTGTACTGGTACGCAAACAGAGTGGCGATCTGGTGGCACTCTCCGCAGTTTGCACCCATCTGGGCTGCATCGTCCAGTGGGAAAAGGAAAAGCAGGATTTCATCTGCCCCTGCCACGCCGGCCGCTATACCGTGGATGGC
>VEOV01000021.1 GCA_012026855.1 Geobacter sp. | reverse complement strand
TGCTCGATCAGCTTGCCCCCCACATCCTTGTTGGAGACCTTGACCGCCTCCATGACCTTGGCAACCTTGATGTTATAGGCAAAGAGCTTGGCCGGGTCGAGATCGATCTGGTACTCCCGCACCAGGCCGCCGATTGAGGCCACCTCAGCCACCCCCTGGACGGTATTCAGCTGGTAGCGGACAAACCAGTCCTGCAGGGTACGGAGCTGCTCCAGGTCATACCCCTTCCCTTCGATGGTATACCAGAAGACATGGCCGACGCCGGTGCCATCGGGACCAAGAGTCGGCACCACACCTGGCGGCAGCAGGGAGGCGGCATAGTTGAGCCGCTCCAGCACCCGGGTCCTTGCCCAGTAGATGTCAGCCTTGTCCTCGAAGATCACGTAGATCATGGAAAAGCCGAAAGCAGAGGATGCCCGTACGGCGCGAACCTGGGGCAGCCCCTGCAGGTTGACCGCCAGGGGATAGGTCACCTGATCCTCCACCACCTGTGGCGAACGGCCAGGATAGTCGGTGAAGACGATCACCTGGTTGTCGGACAGGTCGGGGATGGCATCCACCGGTGTCTTGTAGACCGACCAGACACCCCAGGCGATAATCAGGCCGAAAATCATCAGGATGATGACCCGGTTGCGGGCGGAATATTCGATAATTTTTTCGATCATGTTTGAAAACCCTTAAAAGCAGTAGAACTCGGATTTGACGGATTGCCTTCTACATCTTCATATCGTCCATATTGATCGACTTCTTGGCCGGTGCTGCTTTGGCAGGCGGCGCCGGAGCAGTGTGTCCCTCGTGCCCGCCTGCATTGTCCGGTGCGGGTGGCGGTCCCGGAAGCGGCACCGGTGGCAGCTTGGCAGCTCCGCCATGCTGACTGTGATCCTGGCCGCCACCACCTTTGAGCTGTGATTCGGAATCGATCAGGTAACCGCCCGAAACCGCCACCTTGTCCCCGCTTTTGAGCCCGGAAAGAATCTGTATTTTATCGTCACTCTGCTGGCCGGTCAGGACATCCCGCGGCTCAAACATTCCGGCGGCAGTTTCGATCCAGACAACCTTGCGCTTGCCGGTATCAATGACCGCCGTGACCGGTACGACGATGGAAGTGCCGAGCGGTATCCTGATAACGGCATTGACGAACATGTCCGGCTTCAGCTTCATACCGGGATTGGGCATCTCCACCCTGGCCTTGACTGTCCTGGTTTTAGGATCGAGGAACGGATAAATGAAAGAGATTCTGCCGGTGAACGTCTTGCCGGGAAATGACTGGGAGCGGATCTCCACCTGCTGACCGATATGGATATTGGGAAACTCGTTCTCGTAGACCTCCACCTCCACCCAGACCTGGGAGAGATCGGCAATATTGAACAGCGCCTCGCCGGTGTTGACGTACTGACCCTGCTGCACCATCTTCTCGATGACAATACCGGACAACGGCGTATAGATAGGGAGACGGATGTTGGGCTTGCCGGCCTTCTCCAGCTCGGCGATTTGACTCTCCTTGACACCGAAGAGCAGCAGCCGCTGCCGGGCAGAGGCAACCAGTCCTTCGCCGTTCTGGGCGATCGAAGCAATTGCCGAGTTTTTCAACTGGTCGCGGCTCCTGACTGCCAGCAGATATTCCTGCTGGGTGGTGAGCAGGTCGGGCGAATACACCTCGGCCACAGGTTTGTCCTTGGTAACATAGGATCCGACGGTATTCACATGGAGCTGGTCGATGCGGCCGGCTATCCAGGCAGTAACCTTGGCCTGGCGTGACTGATCAAACTGGACAATACCGACAGCGTTAATCTCCTTGGTCAGGCTGGTCTGCTTCGCCGCAACGGTCGCCACATTGGCCATGACCCGCTGGGTCGGAGAGAGGGATACATGCCCCAGCATGTCGGCCTGCTGCTTCTGCTCTGCGGTCTGGGCAGCACCGCCGGAAGAATCATCAGGTTTCTTGATCAGCTCCATGCCGCAAATCGGACAGGTGCCCGGCTTGTCCTTGATGATGAACGGATGCATGGAGCAGGTCCAGAGTTGCACCTTGTGCTCCAGCTTGGAATGGCCATGGCCATCCTTGTCAAACCAGCCGGTTTTATAAAGCCAGCCCCCGCCGGCAGCAACGGCAATGACAACTGCAATGAGCGGGATGATAATTTTACTTTGTCTGGTCATGTTCTAGCCTCTATGGAAGGTTTAGTGATGTTCGTTATGTCCTGCCGTCGTTTTTTCGCTGCCTACCGGCGGCACTGATTGTTGCGCAGGCGCCTGGGGCAATGCCGCAGGGTTTGACAGTTCGCCGCCAACAGCCGCTTCAAGCCTTGCCAGTGCCATCATGTATTCAACCTGGGATTCATACAACTCACGCTGGTAGTTGAACAGTGTCACCCGGCTGTCCAGCAGTGTCAGGAAATCGACCTTCCCGGCCCGATAGCCGATCAGCGCTGACTCAAGAGCCTGCTCAGACTGAGGAAGGATGCCGCCGCGGTACAGCTCAACCAGCTTGCGGCGCCGCTCCAGCTGAGCCAGAGTGTCGTTGATAACAAAACCGATGCTGTTTTTCAGGGCAGCAATCTCGGCACCGGCCATGGATGTTTCCGCTTCTGATTCGGCAACCATGGCAGCCCGCCGCTCCTTCTGCAAAGGCAGATTGAAGGTCAGTGCCAGGCTGTACATGTCATAGCCCGGATCACCCATGGCAGGCTGACGTTGCATGTACTCGAAAGAGACGGCAAAATCCGGATAGGACTCCCTTTTGGCCAGGGCCATGGCTTTACTCCCCTTGTTCACCAGGCTCACCATGCTTTTCAACTGTGGTCTCTTTTGATAGGCGAGTTCCCGCAGTTCTTCAGCTGATTTGGTTACCTGGGGGAGTTCAAAAGGAGCAATACTGCCGACCGCTGTGTCGGCAGGCCGGTTGAGGAGAAAATTCAGATTGGCGGCCAGGGTCCGGCGCTGCTGCTGCAGGGTAATCTGCATGTCGAGCATTTTGGAGCGGTCCACCCCAGCCTTGAGAATATCAGTCTGCGCTCCCTGGCCGATGCTGTAGCGACTCTCGGCGATGGTAACAAAGTCACCGGCAATGGCAATATTCCTGGTAAGCAGTTCCAGAGCCCGGTCCGTGCTGTAGAGCTGGTAGCAGGTCTCCTTGACCATCCTCTCCAGCTCCAGCTTCCGCTCGTCGATCAGCCAGCGGTAGGAGTCGGCCTCATACCTGGCAACCTCCTCCCGCAGATCACGCTTCCCCCAGAAGGGTATCTGTTGCGTGATGCCGATGACCTTTGCCGTGTTGCTGTCACTGGTAAACGAAAGCGGCGCCCGGTTGACCATGTTCTGCAGTTTGAGCATGAGCATCGGGTCTTCGAGAGCCCCGGCCTGGCGCGACTTGCTGACGAACATCTGCCAACGGGCCTGGGAGGATTTAAGTTCAGGATTATTTGCCAGGGCAGTTGCGACCAGGGTGGGGATATGCTCGCTTGGCTTGTCCTGGGCAAAGAGAGGATTTGCTGTCAGTAGCGCCATGGAAATAAGCAGAATGATCGGTTTCATGTCAACCTCGATACTAAAGTTAACATAAGCATATCACAATGTGTGCCAAGTGCATTAATGAACAGATTTCAACTACTTACAAGCAGTTGAACAGAATATGGCTTTCGATGGTGAAGGATATTCTACTAAGGGTGGCTGATGTGTGGAAAGTTCTACAGTGCTTTTTTGACTGCGGCTCTGGCAATTTCGGCTTCCGGCAGGCGCAGATATCTGGGGAGTAGTGCCGCCGGCTGCAGCGCCTTGCCAGATGCCAGGCCGGCAAGAGCAAGCACGACACCGGCCGCAGCTTGCGGTTCATTCAGGGGCGGCTCGGCAAATACTGCCAGCTCGCCGAGCTGCTGTTCGATCAGCTCCCGGTACCTGACAGCACCATCACCGATAAAAAGGGCTCTGGTGGTGATGCTTTCCAGAAAGGACTGGGGTGGTACAACAGTTTCGGGGACAATGCTCTGCAGGGTGCCGTTGCAATCGTAAACAGCGGCATAAACCTCGCCCTTCCTGGCATCATACATGGTGCAGACCGGCAGGGCGCTCCCCCTGGCATTCATCGCCAGCAGTTCCAGTGAGGAGAGCGGCACCACAGGCCTGTCGATTGCCAGGGCAATCCCTTTTACAAAGGCCATGCCGACCCGCAGGCCGGTAAAGGAGCCGGGGCCGATGGTGACTGCCAGGGCATCCAGAGCAGCGGGCACGATGCCGGTCTCGGCAAGGAGCGATTTCATAAAGGGATTGAGACGCGCTGCAGTAGAAGGGCCGCCAATGGCGCTCCGGGCGGCAAGAACTGTTTCGCCGTCGCATAGGGCCATGCTGAGGCAGTTGGTGGCTGTATCAAGCAGGAGGATCTTCAAGCTAGCCACGGTTGATGACATAGCGGACAATGTCGTTGTAAAAGGCCAGCACCATCAGGCTGAGCAGCATGGCCAGACCGATCTGCTGGGCAATCTCCCGCGCCCTGGCCGTAACCGGTCTTCTGAAGATCAGTTCCATTGTAAAAAAGAGCAGATGGCCGCCATCCAGAATCGGTACCGGCAGCAGGTTGAGTATCCCCAGATTGATCGACAGCAGGGCCATAAAAGCAATCAGGTTGACCCCGCCTGCGGCAGCCTGTTCACCGGCCATCTTGGCAATCATGATCGGGCCGCCGACAGTATCGAGCGGCACAACCCGCTCGATCAGTTTGACAATGGAGAGCAGGGTCAGCTTGATCACCTTCCAGCACTGCTGGGTCCCCTTGACAACGGCCATGGGGGGAGAGAACCGGTCAGTGACCATTTCAGCGGCAGCCACCACGCCAATGGCCGGGTAGATAACCTTTTCACCGAAAAGATTTTTACCTTCCCTGGTTTCCGGCACGATCCTGAAACTGTGCAGCGACTCGCCCCGCTTGACCGTAATATCCAGCGGCAACCCCTTGGAATCGGCAATCAGGGCAGAAAATTCGTCCCATCTGGTCACCGAACGGCCGTTGACGGACATGACCAGGTCCTGGGGTTTGATCCCGGCGGCAGCAGCAGGTTTACCGTCAAGCACCTCACCTACCCTGGTGGTTGCCGCAGGCACCCCGAGCATGTAGATGACGATAAAGAGCAGCAGGGCAAACAGCAGATTGAAGACCGGACCGGCGGCAACAATGGCAATCCTCTGCAGCGGCGGCTTAGCCATGAAAGAGCGATGCACGTCCTCCGGCGGGAGTTCCACATCCGGGCTCTCCCCGATCATCTTGACATAGCCGCCAAGGGGGAAAGCAGACAGCAGGTACTCGGTCTCGCCAATCGTCTTGCCGATAATCTTCGGGCCAAAACCGAGGGAAAACTTCTCCACCCCCACGCCGAACAGTTTGGCCAGGAGGAAGTGACCGAGCTCGTGTACAAAAATCAGCAGTCCCAGGACTACTAAGGCAGAAAGTATATATGTCATTTTTTAACAAGCTCCCTGGCTGTTTTTCTACTCCAGATATCCAGCTCCATCACATCACTGAGCGACGCAAGCTTGGTCGCATCATGGGCATCCATGACCTTTTCAATCAGCCGCGGAATCTCAGTATAGCCGATACAGCCGTCGAGAAAGGCCTCGACAGCAACTTCATTGGCGGCATTCATCACCGCCGGCATGCTCTCCCCTTCGGCCAGGGCCCGGTAGGCCAGCGCCAGCGCGGGAAAGCGGTTCATGTCCGGCCTGAAGAAGGTCAGACCGCAGATGTCGGTCAGATCCAGAGGCTTGACGCCGGTGGCAATCCGCTCGGGATAGGAGAGCGCGTAGGC
>VEOV01000165.1 GCA_012026855.1 Geobacter sp. | reverse complement strand
GGTCTATCCAGGGACAGCTACGGAAGGGGATGATGATCTGAGCGGCATCTCCCAGTTTGTGCTCATTGATGCCACCTGGCACGAAGCCCGCAAAATCCACCAGCGCAGCCCCTATCTGCAGGCTGTGCGCCGCATCTGCCTTAAACCTGTTGGCAAGTCACGCTACAACCTGAGAAAGAACCAGAAGGACTCCTGTCTCTGTACTGCCGAATGTGTCATGGAAATCCTGGCAGCCATCGGCATGACTGACGAGGCCAGGCAGCTTGAGGAGCGCTTTCTCGGCTTTATCAGGCCGTCCGGCGCCATGCGCGGCACGGTGATGGGGGAGTGACCTGCCTTAAAAGGAGAATCCAGTGAAAATTGCACCCGCTACCATTGAGTCCGCCAATGCCATCTCGCTGCTCAAGACCCTCGATATCCATCTCAAGGAGATCGGCCCGGAGCATGCTGTCATGGAGGTGGTGGTCAGCGAGATTCACCGCAACTATTTCGGCGGCGCCCATGGCGGGCTGATTGCCACTCTGGCAGACACGGTCTCTTTTTTCCCCAAGCCGCTGCTCCCTTCAGGGCTGCTCTGTACCACCACCAACCTCAATGTCAATTATGTCCGGCCGGCGGCCATGGGGGAGACCCTGACTGCCAGGGCGGAACTGACCCATCTGGGTAAAAGGCTGGCAACGGTCAACGTGATGATCAGGAATGCTGCCGGTAAACTGGTTGCCCACGGCACCACCACTCTCATGATCCTGTCATGACCCACCAGGAGGGTGTCGATAGCGGCAGAGCCTTTGGCAGGCAGTATGTCCGCTACATCGGAGCGCGCGCCTCTGCCGGAGTAGCGCTGCAGATGACCGGGGTGGCTGTCGGCTGGCATGTCTATGCCATGACCGGCAAAGCCCTTGATCTCGGCCTTGTCGGCCTGGCCCAGTTCCTGCCGTCGATTTTGCTGATTCTCTTTGCCGGCCATGCCGCCGATCGTTACAACCGTCAGTGGATCATTGCCCTGGCGCAGTCGAGCATGGTGTTGATCCTGGCGGTCATCGCCACTGGTGCCGGCCTGGGGCTGCTCAGCCGGGACAGCCTGCTCGGGCTCCTTTTTCTGTTCGGTATTGCCAGAACCTTTGATTACACCACCTCCCAGACCATCATCCCGTCGCTGGTTTCCAGAGAAGTCCTCCCCAGGGCGCTGGCACTGGGCAGCTCTATCCGCCAGGGGGCGATCATTGCCGGCCCGCTCCTGGGTGGTGTGTTGTATCTCCTTGGCCCGGCCGTGGTCTACGGGGTCAGCGCCTTGATGTTTGCCATTTCGGCGGCTCTGGTTGCCTCGCTGCAGCTCTCCGGACCGCCCCAGCAGCGTGAACCGCTTTCCTTCAAATCAGTTTTCGACGGTATCGCCTACATCAGAAATCAGCCGGTCATCCTGGGGGCCATCTCCCTTGACCTGTTTGCCGTGCTTCTGGGGGGCGCAACGGCCCTGTTGCCGATCTACGCCCGTGATATCCTCCTGACCGGCTCGTGGGGGCTTGGTCTGCTGCGGGCGGCGCCGGCTGTCGGCGCTCTGCTGACCTCCATCTGCCTGGCCCGTTCGCCGCTGCGACGGCATGTGGGGCGGATCATGTTTGGCGCTGTCATCATCTTCGGCCTGGCCACTGTGCTCTTCGCCCTGTCGCGCTCCATGACCCTGTCATTTCTTGCGTTGCTAATTTTGGGGGCAGCTGACATGGTCAGCGTGGTGATCCGCTCCAGCCTGATTCAGCTGGAGACGCCGGACGCCATGCGGGGGAGGGTGAGTGCCGTCAATGCCATTTTCATCGGTTCGTCCAACGAACTGGGTGAGTTCGAGTCAGGCGTTACTGCCGCCTGGCTCGGCGTGGTGCCGGCCGCGGTGATCGGCGGTGTCGGTACTCTGGTAGTGGCGCTGCTCTGGATGAAGCTGTTCCCGGCACTGCTGCAGAGGCAGCAGCTGCGGACAGGGCAGGCGTGACAGCGCTTTGCGGTTGAATTTGTCATAGCATGGCATTGAATATTTTTATAGGAGGGGCAAATGGCAGCGACAATTTTCAGTCTTGAGATGGCGGTGCGGGATTACGAGTGTGATTTGCAGGGGGTGGTTAATAATGCGGTTTATCAGAACTACCTGGAGCATGCCCGCCATGAGTACCTGAAGTCAATCGGTATCGATTTCGCCGCCTTGGCGGCTGAGGGGATCAATCTGGTGGTAGTGCGGGTGGAGATTGACTACAAACTATCGCTGACCAGTGGTGCCCGCTTTGCCGTCACGGTGGCAGCTGAGCAGCTTTCGCCGGTGCGCATCGGTTTTCGCCAGGATATCTGTCGTCTGTCCGATGGCAAGCCGGTCATCAAGGAGCTGATAACCGGGACTGCCCAGAATCGCAGGGGGCGCCCCCAGTTGCCGCAAGAGCTGGTGGAGCTGTTTGCCCGTTAAAGCTCTAGCTCCATCCCTTCCCGGACGGCAAAACAGTCGAGCCCGCTCCTGGCAGCACTGATTCGGTCGCGACAGAATGCCACCTGTTTGTCAAGATCGGCATCGCTGCGGTCCGGATCGTGGTGGAACAGGCCGAGTCTCCTGACGCCGGCTTCCATGGCCAGATCCACGGTTGCCGAGAACGTTGAGTGTCCCCAGCCGCGGGTAGTCTTGTAGTCATCATCAGTATACTGGGCATCATGGATCAGCAGGTCGGCATCCTTGAACAGGTTGACGAATTCGCTCCGCTCCGGACCGTCAGGATGGCCATAACCGATCTCATTATCCGGCGCAAAAGCAAACATTCTGCCGTCTTCCATTACCCGGTAACCAAAGCCGCCATTGGGGTGATCAACCGGGAAGGCTTTTACCTGTAGGTCGCCACAGGCACAGAACCTGTCCTCATGGTGAGGGTTGTCGCAGTCGAATATCATCCGGGCGCTGAGCGCCTCCAGTTCCACCGGAAAATAAGGCGCCTGCATCTGATGGCTAAGATAACTCCTGATAACGCTCTGGGCATGGGGCCCGGAGCAGAAGGTCAGGGTATAGTCCTTGCGATAGGCCGGGCGGAAAAAGGGGAAGCCGAGGAGATGGTCCCAGTGGGCGTGGGTGAAGAAAAACCGGATGCTCTTGGTCGTCCCTTCCGCTAGCAGGTCCTTGCCAAGATTGTTCAAACCGGAGCCGGCATCAATAATGGCAACCTCACCTTTGGCTGAGATTATTTCAAGGCAGGTGGTGTTGCCGCCATAGAAATTGGTACTGACGCCTGGCACAGGCAGAGAGCCTCTGCAACCATAAACTCTGATTTTCATACTTTCCTTGTAAGCTGAAGAGTAATCCGGCGCAACTAGCGGCTTGAAGTATATATGGGGGGAGGCTGATGGACAATGGAAAAAAGAAAGAGCCCTGATCACTCAGGGCTCTTTACAGTGCGTCGAAAAATTCCGACATATTTTGGTGGCGGTGCAGGGACTTGAACCCCGGACAACACGGATATGAGCCGTGTGCTCTAACCAACTGAGCTACACCGCCGAAGCGATTTTAAATGGGG
>VEOV01000365.1 GCA_012026855.1 Geobacter sp. | reverse complement strand
TCACAGGGTACTTCGGCCAGGATGACCAGACAGCCGCAGCATTACAGGATGGCTGGCTGCATACCGGTGATGCCGGCCACCTTGATAGCGATGGACAGCTGGTTGTCCTGGACAGAATCGACGACGTTTTCAGCGCCGTTGACGGCACGATCGTAAGCCCGCAGGCAATCGAAGGGAAACTAAAATTCTCCCCCTACATCACCGAAGCTCTGCTGGTCGGCAAAAACAGGCCGTTTCTCGGGGTGTTGATCTGCATCAGCGGGGGGGTGACCGGCAAATGGGCCGCCGACCACAAGGTGGCATTCAGCAGCTACAGCGATCTTGCCGCCAGGCCGGAGGTCTACGACCTGATCGCCGCCGAACTGAACAGGACCAACGCCGCCCTGCCGCAAAGCTCCAGAATCAGCAGATTCACCATCCTCTACAAGGAGTTTGACCCTGACGATGAGGAACTGACCAGAACCGGCAAGCTGCGCCGGGAGTTTGTTACCCGCAGCTATGACAATGTAATCGAAGCGCTCTACTCGGGAGCAGAGTTCCTGGATATCGACAGGAGCATTGATCTGCAGGAAGGGCGCAGCGCCAGGATTCAGAGCAGGATTCTTTTCAGAAGCCTGGGCCAAGGGGGCAGCTGATGGACATGACCTTTTTCTTGCAGCTGCTGCTCAACGGCCTGGTGGTCGGCGCCATCTACTCACTGGTTGCCACCGGTTTCGTCATCATTTACAAGGCCACCAGCGCCCTCAACCTTGCCCAGGGTGAATTCCTCATGGTCGGCGCCTATATCTGCCTGGATCTGCTGACCAAGTACGAAATTCCATTCTTCCAGTCCTTCCTGATAACCCTGGTCTTTGCCGCCGTCCTCGGCCTGCTGATCGAGCGGGTTATCTTACGGCCGCTCATCGGGTCGCACCTGATCTCGGTCATCATGGTCACCCTCGGTCTCTCCAGCATCCTCAAGGCGCTGATCCAGATCAAATACGGCACCAACACGATCCCCTTCCCCGAGGTCTTCCCGAGCGAACCGGTACAGATCGGCCCGATCCCGGTCTCCCAGGGTTATCTCTACGCCCTCGGCTGCGTCGTCTTTCTGGTCGCCGTACTCACCCTGTTCTTCAAATACGCCAAGGCCGGGGTCGCCATGCGGGCCACCGCCTCCAACCAGCAGGTGGCCCTCTCCATGGGGATCAGCGTCAAGAAGATGTTCGCCCTCTCCTGGAGCATCTCGGCCATTGTCTCCGCAGTGGGGGGCATCCTGCTCGGCACGATTCGCGGCGGGGTCGACATGTCCCTCGGTTTCATGGGGCTCAAGGTGCTGCCGGTAGTCATCCTCGGCGGGCTGGACAGCATTCTCGGTGACTTTGAGGGGGGGCTGATCATCGGTGTACTGGAGAACTTCTCCGGCGGCTACATTGATCCGCTGGTGGGTGGCGGCATCAAGGAGGTCGCCCCCTACATAGCGCTGATCCTGATTCTGATGTTCAAGCCCTACGGGCTATTCGGCAAGAAAAAGATCGAGAGGGTCTGATATGCAGTGCGGTGATTTCAAGACAACTTACTCGGCAGACATGAGCATCTTTGAAGCGCCCCTGACCAGAGTGCTGGTACTGGCCTTTGTCTGTGTGCTCTTCTCCCTCCCCATGTATGCCTCCGGATACGCACTGGATGTTGCCAACCGGATCGGCATCGCCATCATCGGCGCCATCGGGCTGAACATCCTCACCGGCTTCACCGGGCTGATCTCCCTGGGTAACGCGGCATTCATGGCCATCGGCGCCTTTTCCGCCGGTTATCTGGCCACGAAATACTCGGCGCCATTCTACATCGCCATCCCGGCAGCCGGCCTGATCACCGCCCTGCTCGGAATGTTCGTCGGCATCCCTTCCCTGAGGATCAAGGGGCTCTACCTGGCCATGGCCACCCTGGCGGCCCACTTCATCGTCGAATTCCTTATCGTCAAATGGGAATCGGTCACCGGCGGCGTGGCCGGCCTCTCCATCCCGACGCCCACACTGGGGGAGTACACCCTGGACAGCGACAAGAGCATTTTCACCCTGATCTACATCATTGTAGTGGTCACCGTTATTTTCAGCCGCAACCTTTTCCGGAGCAAGCCGGGCAAAGCCTTCATCGCCATCCGGGACCAGGCCATCTCCGCCGAGGTCATGGGGGTAAACCTGCTGTAATACAAACTGCTCTCCTTCGGCATCAGCTCCTACTTTGTAGGTGTTGCCGGAGCCCTCACCGCCTACCAGGCCAAGATCATCTCGCCGGAAACCTTTCCGATCACCGTGGCCATCGACTATCTTGGCATGATCATCATCGGCGGACTGGGAAGCATCCTCGGCTCCATCTACGGCGCCATCTTCATCACCCTGCTGCCGGAAATCCTCCGCCTGGCAACCACATCGCTGTCAACCTCCTATCCGGCGCTGGTTACTGTCTTCTCATCGCTCAAGGATCTGGTCTTCGGTGGACTGATCATTATCTTCCTCATTTTCGAACCGGACGGCATGGCCGCCCGCTGGCACAGCATCAAAAGCTACTGGAAACTGTATCCGTTCTCACACTAAAGGCACCAACTGACGGATGTGGCAAACTTCGCAACATATCAAGCGGCGCAGTATAACCAATAACAAGGAGGTACGTATGAAGTTCGGAAAGAGTCTGGTTGCAATTGCAGCAGGTCTGCTCCTCGCTGCCCCGGCATTCGGTGCAGAAGCCATCAAGGTCGGCGGTCTCTGGGATTTGACCGGTGTCACTGCTGATGTCGGCAAGCCCTTTGCTGAAGGGGTGCAGGATGCCATCGCCTACATCAACAGCAAGGGTGGCGTCAACGGCAAGAAGATCGAACTGGTCAACGTTGACTACGCCTACAAGATCCCCCAGGCCAACGCCACCTACAAGAAGTTCGTCGAGCAGGACAAGGTCGTCATGATCAACGGCTGGGGAACCGGCGATACCGAGGCCCTCAAGGACACCATCTCCAAGGACAAGATCCCCTACTTCTCCGCCTCCTTCTCCGGTCACCTGACCGATCCGAAGAAAACTCCCTACAACTTCTTTGTCGGCGCCAGCTACTCCGACCAGATCCGCGGTTTCCTCCAGTATGTGAAAAAGAACTGGAAAGACAAGAAACGGGCTCCGAAAGTCGCCTTCATCTACCCGAACCACGGTTTCGGCAAAGCCCCGATTGAAGCCGGCAAGCAGTACGCCAAGGAACTGGGGATCGAACTGGTGCACGAAGAGGTCATTCCGGCCAGTTTCCAGGATGTAACCTCCAACCTGCTCAACATGCAGAAAAAAGAGCCGGATTACGCCTATGTGCAGACCACTGTCTCCTGGTGCGCCATCCTGCTCAAAGACGCCAAGAAACTGGGCATCAAGACCAAGTTCTTCCTCGGCAACTACGGCATGACCGAAGCGCTGCCGGCACTGGCCAAAGACGCAGCTGAAGGCGTTTACGGCATGGCGACCCACGTACCCTATGGCGCCAACGTTCCAGGCATGAAGAAAATCATCGAGTTCAACAAGAAGAACCCGGCAAAGAGTCCTGACACTGTCTACATCCGCGGCTGGGCTTATGGCCTTACCTGGGCGGAAGGGCTCAAAATTGCCGACAAGAACAAGCAGCTGACCGGCGAAGGGGTCAAAAAAGCCATGGAAACTCTGAAGAACTTCGACACCGGCGGGCTGGTGCCACCGATCACCTACAC
>VEOV01000157.1 GCA_012026855.1 Geobacter sp. | reverse complement strand
GCCTGAACACCAATCCGGACGGCAAAATCTATCCGATCCTCACCCATGGTCGCGGCACTGAAGTCCACAGCCAGTTTTTTGCGCTTGCCAACAATATTCTTGATGAGTATGCCAGGACAAATGAGCCGCGCGCAGCACTTTTCTACAGCTGGATGAAAGCCGAGAATCAGCGGGATAAGGATGCCTATGTCGCCAGGATGGGGGGTGCGAGGAAGGAGTGCCTGTTCTGCGGCAAAGAGTTGATGAACAACTCTGAAAGTACGGCAGGTTACTATTTCGAAACTTCAGATGGCAATGAAAGCGGTTTTCTCGACAGCAGCTGCTTTCTCAAACTTCTTTGCCGCTCGGTCTTCAACATCAAGGGGGAGATCAACCCCACTGACCCGACTCTCTTGCTGTTGACCGAGTCAGCCACAAATTCGCTTTTTGCGTTCAAAACCTGTGATGACAGCGGCAAACAGCGGGTGGATTTCAGGCGAATTGATTCTACTGGAAAGGTACTTACCAGCAGGCTCCTCGATTTCAGGGATCACTCCGGAGGGATGTTCCATGACGACAAGTGCCCGCTCTACACACTGGTAACGGCAACCTTAAGGGGAGACAGCAATAGCTTCAGGGATGCATTTCTCTTCGTACATCCAGTCAAGCAGGATTGTCCGGAAGAAATTCTGCAGAAGGATCAGTACCGAGGCTTCAAAGCCCTGAAGTCTCAAGCAGGATCGCTTTTCATCTAAGCAGCTGGGCAGCATTTACAAAGACAGTCCCCTCTGCCGCAAGCTTTGGCATAGTTTCGCGCAATGCCTTGATAGTGGCTGGATGGGGATGACAAATGGCGATCGCCCCCCCCTTTTTACCTGCCATTCTGGCCGCCGACACCAGCTCTCTCTTTATAGCCTCAACACTCTGCTCATTGTCCAGAAAGACATTTCTGCTGGCGGTACGAACCTCCATGGCGACAGCCAGTTTCTGTCCGACTGATTTCGGCGACGTTCTGCTATCGAGAAAAAAGAGCCCGTTCTCTTTGAGAGCTGCAATGACCGGTTTCATCTGCGCCTCACTCTCGGTAAACCGCGATCCCATGTGATTGTTTGCGCCGATCACAAACGGGATCTCCTTGATAAAACCTTTGATACGACTCTCAATTTCGGAAGCAGAGCTGCTCATAAGCAGCGCATTGGCTTCAACCCGCTGGGCAGGATAACCCTGCGGCTCCATGGGGATATGGATGATAACATCCCTCCCTTGTGCATGGGCATACTCGGCAACCCCTCTTACTTTGGGCAGACCGGGAATAATGGCAAAGGTCAGCGGCAGGTTGATGGCTGCCAGCTCCTGCACCTCCTTCATGCTACTCCCCATATCATCTACCACGATGGCCAGGGAACCTTTCGGAAAGCTCTGCTGCGAAGCCGCGGCCGGCCTCCGGGTCTGCACCGCAGAAGTGTACTGTTGCTGAGGATATGCCACAGGAGGCTGGCCAAGAGTGGCCGACGGCGGTTTGACAGGCTCGGGAAGAGGCTCCTGCTTATGCCCTCTTTTCAGCCACTCAAGTGCCACAAGCAGGATAACCAGCAGAAGCAGCACAGGGAGCAGATGTTTCCAGCCAAGCCCTGAAGCTGCTTTTCTCGGGTGATTGAATCTGTTTTTCTTTGCAGCCATAGGTGAACCTGCCGGTTTATCTTGTCAGTGAACGGTATCTGATCCTGTGGGGTTGGTCAGCAGCAGCACCGAGCCGTTTTTTACGGTCCTCTTCATACTCGCTGAAGTTGCCCTCAAACCAGACAGCCGAACTCTCCCCTTCAAAGGCTAGAATATGGGTCGCAATCCGGTCAAGGAACCAGCGGTCGTGACTGATCACCACTGCACAGCCGGTAAAGTTCTCCAGCGCTTCCTCCAGAGCCCTCATGGTGTTGACATCGAGGTCATTGGTAGGTTCGTCCAGAAGGATGACATTGGCCCCTTCCTTGAGCATTTTTGCCAGGTGCACCCTGTTTCGCTCCCCTCCGGAGAGTATGCCGACCTTTTTCTGCTGATCAGCCCCTGAAAAGTTGAAGCGAGACACATAGGCCCGTGAATTAACAGAAATCTTGCCAAGCTGGATAAGGTCGGCACCACCGGAAACCTCTTCCCAGATGTTCTTGTCAGGGTCGAGAGCATCACGACTCTGATCGACACAGGCGATTTTTACGGTTTCACCGACCTTGAAACCGCCTGCATCAGGACTCTCCTGACCGGTAATCATTCTGAACAGGGTTGTCTTGCCGGCGCCGTTAGGCCCGATTACCCCAACAATACCCCCCTTGGGGAGCCTGAATGACAGCGAATCAAAAAGAAGGCGATCCCCAAAGGATTTGGCAACAGAGTCAGCTTCAATAACCACATCACCAAGCCTCGGGCCGGACGGGATATATATCTCCAGCTCTCTTGCCAGCTTTTCAGTCTCTTGGGAAAGCAGCTGGTCATATGCTTTAACCCGCGCCTGGGACTTGGCATGGCGCCCCTTGGGAGACATCCTGATCCACTCAAGCTCACGCTGCAGGGTTTTCTGGCGATCACTCTCCTGTTTCTCCTCGTTTGCCAGCCTGTTCTGTTTCTGTTCAAGCCATGAGGAGTAGTTCCCCTTCCACGGAATCCCCTCGCCACGGTCAAGCTCCAGAATCCAGCCGGCAACATTGTCCAGGAAGTAGCGATCGTGGGTAACGGCGATAACTGTCCCCTCGTAGCGCTGTAGATGCTGCTCCAGCCAGGCAACGGTCTCTGCGTCCAAGTGGTTGGTCGGCTCGTCG
>VEOV01000028.1 GCA_012026855.1 Geobacter sp. | reverse complement strand
TTTTTTCATTTCTTGCAAATGCCTCGCTTGGAGCCGGCGATGAACTCCAGGAAATGGTCCCGCTGCGGAGACTGCTTCACCAGATTCTGGATTCTGACGATTGCGTCCGGGAGCTTGAGACCGGAAAGGACAACCGTCTTGTACATGGTTTTGATATCCCTGATCAGCTCTTCGCTGAAACCGTTTCTCTTCAGGCCGATAAGATTGAGGCCGCGCAGCTTGGCAGCCCTTTTCTCTTCTGAAGTAGCTATTGTGTAAGGCAGAATATCCTGACCGATCATCGTGCCGCCGCCGATCATGGCAAATTCACCGATACGCGTAAACTGATGCACAGCACAAAGGCCGCCAAAGATGACATTGTTTTCCACTAGCACGTGCCCGGCAAGTGTGGCTGAATTTGCCATGATAACGTTATTGCCGACCCTGCAGTCATGGGCAATGTGCACATAATTCATGAACATGTTCCGGCTGCCGACAACTGTCTTGCCCCCACCGGAAGGCGAACCAAGATGCATGGTGACAAATTCCCGAATCCAGTTTCCATCGCCGATCTCAAGAGTTACCTCTTCCCCTTTATACTTGATATCCTGGGGAGGTGCACCAAGGGAGACAAGCTGTGAAATCTTGTTATTTTCGCCAATGGTTGTCCAGCCGTCGATAACTGTGTTGGCGCCTATGACGGTACCTTTGCCTATTTTTACATTGGCACCGATCACCGCGTGTGGCCCGATTTGCACTCCTTCTGCAATCTCGGCACCTTTATGAATAATAGCCGTTGAATGAATCATCACTCCCCCTTTAAATGCTTTGATATCCAGCTAAGCGCCGATTGAACCGGCAAAAGTCGCCTTCAGTTCTGCTTCGGCAACGAGTTTTCCCTCTACATACGCTTTGCCACGGAAAGACCAGATACCTCTCCTGGAGGTGATAACTTCCATTTCGAGTCTGAGCTGGTCACCGGGAAGTACCGGTTTTCTGAATTTGGCATTATCAATGGAGACAAAGTAACAGACCCTGTTTTTCGTCTCTTCCCCCTTGACCAGTCCGACCAGCAGGCCGCCGGTCTGGGCCATAGCCTCCAGAATCAGCACGCCCGGCATTATGGGGTGGCCGGGGAAGTGCCCCTCAAAGAACGGCTCATTCATGGTCACATTTTTAATAGCGACAATTTTCTTCTCAGGTTCACATTCAACTACTCTGTCCACCAGCAGGAACGGATAACGATGCGGGAGGATATTCATGATTTCATTAATATTAAGCATCATTAGCACCCCTTTCAGACAATAGTCCTTCCAGTTCTTTGATACGCTTCTCAAGAGCGGTAAGCGAACTGCGCATTTCCGGCAGTCTGGTAAAAATAATGGATGACCGCAGCCAGTCCTTGTGAGGGATGGCAGGCAGACCGCTGTATATTCCTGCCTCAGTTATACTGCTTGTAACCCCGGTTCTGCCGCCAAGCATGGTGTTGTCAGCAACAGTGACATGACCGGCAAAGGCGACCTGACCGCCAACAGTAACATTCCGGCCGATCTTTGTACTGCCTGCGACTCCAACTTGAGCTGCCATGACGGTGTTTTCACCGACAACTACATTATGGGCAATCTGGACAAGGTTATCAATTTTACTCCCCCTGCCGATTATCGTTTTGTCCAGTGCAGCTCTGTCAATGGTAGTATTTGCCCCGACCTCAACATCATCCTCAATAACAACAATGCCGATCTGGGGAATTTTATAATAACTCTTGCCGTCTGGAGCATAACCAAAACCATCACTGCCGATCACGACCCCATTGTGAAGAATAACCCGTTTCCCAATCCGGCACCGTTCACGGATTGAAACATTGGCATGAATGACCGTATCATCGCCAATGACAGCATCTTCGTAAACTACAGCACCCGGGTGAATGACAACCCGGTCACCAATCCTGGCCCGTTCGCCCACATAGGCTCCCGGATAAACGGTCACATCGGCTCCAAGAACCGCCTCCGGCGAAACGAATGCCCCGGCCATAACCGTTTTGGGCTGCGATTTGGTCTCCAGGAAAAGTGTTAACACCTTGGCAAAAGCAAGGTAAGGATTTTTCGTTTCAATCACATTCTTGCCAAAACCTTCAGCACCCGGAGGGAGAATTACCGCCGTGGCTTTTGATTGGGCGACTTTGCCCGCAAGTTTGGGATTGGCAAGAAAAACAATCTGACCTTCAACAGCGTCATCCAATGACCCAAGACCGCAAACCTCTGTTTCAGGGTCACCAATAACTTTTCCGCCGATATGTTCTGCAATCTCTCTGAGAGTCAGCTTCATGACCATTCCCCTACTTCCTGCCAGCTTTTCTGCTGGCATTGAACTGCTTGAGCAACTCATCGGTCACATCTACATTATCATCCGTATAAATCATGGCGGGACTCTTTTCAAATATAAATGTAAATGAATTTTTCTTGCCGTATTCTTGCACTAGTTTCACTATCTCTTCATACATTTTACCGACCAGCTCTTCCTGTTTGACCTGAAGATCGTCCTGGGCATCTTTCATAAATCGCTGATATTCTTTTAGTTTCTGCTGATAGTCCTTCTCTTTTGCCATGCGGGCAGGTTCAGAAAGAAGCACACTCTGCTTCTCAAGGTCCCCCTTGAGCTTTCTCAACTCCTCCTCCTTGACATTCTTCTCCGCCTCATACTTGGCGCCCTTTATGGCAAGCTGATCCTTGGCATCCTTACCGGCATCCGATGTCTGGATCATTTTCTGCATATCAACAGAACCAAGTTTTGCCTCAGCCATGGCCGGCACAGTGACAAACAGACTGATTATTAACATCGATGCGAATGTTGCGAACCTCATAATACCTTCTCCTCTCATACTAGAAAAAATTACCTATGGAAAATTCAAGTCTGGAGCTGCTGTCGATACCTTTACGCGGGTTTAGCGGCATGCCATACTCAAGCCTCAAAGGGCCGATGGGTGAAAACCAGCGAATACCAAATCCGTAGCTGGTGCGCAGTGTTGAAAAAGCATTGTTAATTCCGTCAACGGCGTTGCCGGCATCAAAAAACAGCACCCCCTTAAGGCCGGCCTCTTTTATCAGCGGTAAAGTATATTCAGCATTGAAAACAGCCTCGGTATCACCACCAAGATAAACCCGTTGTGAGCCTGTTATTTCGTTTGTCGCTCCATCGTTTTGGTCTGTAGTTTTAAATGGGCTGACAGTTCGACTGCCATAACCTCTGAGGGTATTAATGCCGCCGAGGTAGAACTTCTCATCCAGGGGAATCTTTGCTCCGGCATCCTGGATGTACCCCAAGGTCCCCTGCAGCATGAACACGGTACCAAAGCCGACCGGGAAAAACTGGGCAGTCTTGGCGATTGAGCGGACAAATTTAGTTGTCCCCCCCAGACCGGCATACTCCACCGACAGGCTGTTGGTCATCCCGCTGGAAGGATCAATCTTGTAATCAGTGGCATTTCTCGAGATGCTCGCAGTAAGGGAGCTGGTAGTTGTGTTGGCCGTAGTAACAAGTTCCGGGAAAAGGTCCCTGGTGCGCTGCAGAGCGAACGATTCCTTGAGCAGAGTCGTCTGCTCGAGCTTGTACATGAGAAAGGTATTCAAGGTATCCGAGATCTGATAACCGGCTTTAACATCGCCACCATAGGCCAGTTTTGTATAGTCCACGTACTGTCTTTCGGTCCGGTAAACATCGCCGCCAAGGGACACTTTAGTGTCGAGGAAGTAGGGATCAGTGACTCCCAAAGAGTAGGTACTTGATTTACCGCCCAGTGAAGCAGAGAGATTTGCCTTGAGCCCCATGCCGAAAAGGTTGGACTGCTGTATGGATCCCTGGGCCACAAACCCATCCAGAGAACTGTAGCCACCACCGATGCTGAATGTTCCGGTCGGCTTTTCCTTGACAGTTACATCGAGATTAAGCTTGTTATCACCCTTCCCCTTTGACGTTGCAACAGTCGCTTCCTCAAAGTAGCCAAGGTTCATGATATTCTGCTTGCTTTTCTTGAGTCCGGTCGCGCTGTACAGTTCCCCTTCCGAGATCCGCATCTCCCGGCGGATTACCTTGTCCCTGGTCTTGCCATTGCCGGTGATATTGATCCTGTCAATGTAGACTTTCTCACCCTTTTCAATGTCAAACATGATGTCGATGATTTTCTTCTGGTTATTCAGTGCAGTCAAGGGGTTAACATTGGCAAAGGCATACCCTTTATCAGCGTATAGATCTGTAAAGGAAGCTATCTCCTGGCGAAGCTGAGCCCGGTTGAACACTTCGCCGCTTTTCATTTTAAGCTTTTTGGCAAGCTCTTCTTTTGTCTCCAGCAGATCACCCTTGAAATCAAGCAGGCCAACCGAATATTTATCACCTTCTGACAAAGAGATGGCAACAGTCATCGCCTTCTTGTCAGCAGTCATCTCCACCTTTGGCTCAGAGATCTTGAAATTAATGTAACCATTATTCATATAGTGCTCGGTCAGCAGGAGCACGTCGTTTTTCAGGACATCCTCCTTGTAGACTCCGGCCCCGGTGAGCCAGGCAAGCCACCAGTCCTGCTTCGTCTCCATAATGCCTTTCAGGGTTGACGGGTTAAAAGCACTGTTACCCTCAAAAACAATCTCCCTGATAAGTATTTTAGCCCCTTCCTTGATCTTCAAGGTCAATTTTACATCGTACTGATTGATGCTTTCCTTGACAGGCTCTATCTCTGCCAAGGGGTACCCCTCATCGCTGTAAAGTTTTTTCAATTTCTTGATATTCTTGACAACCTCTTTTGAAGTGTAAATTGAGTTGGGCTTTAATTCAAAGTTCTCTTTAAGCTTATCAGTAGAAATTTCACTGTTGCCGCTGAAAATAATGTCTCTTATGACAGGTTTTTCCGTAACGATAAAAGTGATGACGATCCCTTTGTCCCTAACCGATTTTTGGGCCTTGATATCGGTAAAGTAGCCAAGACCGAAGATGGCCTTCACATCGGCATCGATTTTCTCTTCAATGAGCTTTTCCCCGGCTTTGCTTTTGACGGCATTCATGATTGCAGCCGTTTCAATGCGCCTGTTGCCCGAGATGATCATCTCAGCGATCTGGTCCTGGGCTGCTACTGCCGGCAACACGGAAAGGAGCACGAAGGTAAATATTACCAGTATGTTAGTCAAAAATGCTCCCCTAGCCATCAATATGTCCATCAACAAGTCGAATCTGGCGGTCAGTGCGGGCTGCCAGCTTCTCATTGTGGGTAACAACCAGCAGCGATAATCCGCGTTTGATGTGCAGCTCTTCAAAAAGCTGATGAATGTTTTCACTGGTATGCATATCAAGGTTGCCGGTCGGCTCATCAGCCAGCAGCAGCTGCGGCTCCATGACAAGAGCCCTGGCAACGGCAACTCTCTGCTGCTCACCGCCGGAAAGCTCACCCGGTTTGTGGCTCAGCCGATGACCGAGGCCAACCTCGCCGAGCATGGCTTCTGCCTTTAAAGCAGCCTCTTTGCGCACAACTCCGTTTATCAGGGCCGGCATCATGACATTTTCCAGCGCCGAGAACTCGGGCAGAAGATGGTGAAACTGGAAAACAAAACCGATGCTTCTGTTGCGAAAGAGCGCCAGCTCCCCTTCACTCCTGGCAAACAGATCCTCATTCTGATAAGTAACGCTGCCTGAAGTCGGCCTGTCAAGGGCGCCAATGATATGCATCAAGGTACTCTTGCCTGCTCCGGACGCGCCAAGCAGAGCAACTGTCTCACCTTTGCCAAGCTCCAGCGAAATGCCTTTCAGAACCTCAACTTTTTGCTGGCCGCTGCCATAGGATTTAAAGAGGTCCTTTACAGAGAGAAGCTTCTCACTCATATCTGAGTGCCTCCGAAGGGAGCAGCCTGGATGCCTGCCAGGAAGGGTAAAGCGTTGCAATGAAGGAGATTACGATGGCTGTTACCGAAATAATCACCACATCCATGGGGACGACATGGGACGGGAATCGATCCAGATAATAAACATCCCTGCTGAACAGTTCGAAGCCGGTCACTTTCTGGACTGCACTGACAATACTTTCAAGATTCTTTGCAATCAGCAGGCCTGATACCAGACCGGCAATAGTTCCGGAAGTGCCGATTATCAGCCCTTCGAGAATGAAAATCTTCATTATGCTCCTGCCGGATGCTCCCATGGATTTCAGTATGGCAATATCCCGGGTTTTCTCCATGACAAGCATGAACAGGGTTGAAGCAATGCCGAAAGCAGCTACCAGGACGATAAGGGTAAGAATAATGAACATGACAACCTTTTCCGTCTTGAGGGCAAAAAGGATATTCTTGTTCATCTGCATCCAGTCACGGGCATGATAGTCCAGGCCAAGATCGCTGTTGATCTTTTTTGCCAGGGCGGAAGTGCCGTAAACATCGGCAACCTTAAGCTGAATGCCGGTAACCGAATCCCCCATGGTAAAGAATTCCTGGGCATCCTTCAGCCAGACATAGGCTATGGTCGAGTCATACTCAAACATGCCGGTATGAAAAATACCAGCTACCCGGAACCCCTTCATCTTGGGAACCATGCCAAGGGGAGTCATGTTCCCCAGCGGAGAGACAATATTGACCCTGTCACCGGGAAAAAGATTAAGGTTTCTGGCAAGTTCCTTGCCGATGATCAGTCCAGGCAGTGTGCTTTCGGCTGCATCCTTCAACATGATACTGCCTTTATCCGGTAACAGGGATGAGAGCTTGCCGCTGATCATCGACTTGTGCAGGTTGGTCACTTTCTGATCGGACTCGGGGTCTATGCCTCTGAGAACTACTCCGGAAACATTTTTGCCGGTTGACAACATGACCTGATTGTAAATAAACGGGGTTGCAGCAATCACCCCGTCATATTTAACCAGCCTCTGCATAAGTTCCTGATAATTATCAATGGTGGAACCGTTTTTCAGGATGACAACATGGGCATTGGTGCCGAGGATTTTCTCCTTCAGGTCCATCTCGAACCCGGTCATTACGGCAAGGACAATAATCAGTGCCATAACCCCAAGTGCAACACCGGCCGTCGAGATCAGTGTAATAATGGAGATAAAGGCTGATTTCCGTTTTGCCTTTAGATAACGGAGACTTATAAAGAGTTCGTAGGGCATAGTATGGCAACAGTGATTCAGAAGCCTGGCCAAGAGATCGTTGTAACGCTCTCAACCAGGCTCGGAACCCGAGTTACTTTTCCTTTCTCAGCTGGGGGAAGAGAATTACATCGCGAATCGAAGGCGAATCAGTCAGCAGCATCACCAGGCGGTCGATACCTATCCCCTCACCGGCAGTTGGCGGCAAGCCATATTCAAGGGCACGGATATAGTCCTCATCCATGTAGTGCGCCTCCTCATCCCCCTTGTCTTTGGCCTCAACCTGGGCAAGGAAGCGCTCCTTCTGATCAACAGGATCATTCAGCTCGGAGAACGCATTGGCCATCTCCCTGCCGGCGCAGAAAAACTCAAACCGGTCGACATACTCGGGATCGTGATCGCTCTTTCTGGAAAGTGGCGACACCTCGGTCGGATAGGAGGTTATGAAGGTCGGCTGGATCAACTTAGGTTCGGCAACCTCCTCAAAAATCTCCGTAATGAGTTTGCCGTAGCCGACATCATCCGGGAACTCCAGGCCAATGCTTCTGGCATAGGCAAGGGCCAGTTCGCGGTCATTGACTGTTTTCGCATCAACTTTGCCATACTCGATA
>VEOV01000285.1 GCA_012026855.1 Geobacter sp. | reverse complement strand
GTCCATGCCCAGACCTACCGCTGGGTGGATGCCAACGGCGGCATCAATTTCACCGACAATTACAACGATATCCCGGCACAATACCGCAAACAGGCGCAGATCATCGAAGAGCCCAAGAGCTACAACATCATGCCAGGCACTGACTCTGCTGGGGATGCCAAAGTAAAGGCCCGGAAACCGGCAATAACTGCCGCAACCATGGCGAATAACTCCACAGCAGCAATAAGTCCCAAAAGAAAGAGCCATGGCAGGCTGGTCAAACCACGAAAACATCAGCAGCAGCTAGAGATACCGACCACGCCGGCACGCCAAGCGCAGGACAGGATTGAGGAACAGCTGCGCAGGGACCGGCAGAAGCTGGACGAATCCCGGCAACCTGCCCGGCGGGCTCTGGAAAAGAATGAGGAGCAGATTCGCAAAACCCGGGATGGCATTTCAGGACACTGATCTGAGCCCGGCATATCTACAGATATTCAAGCAGGAGGCTTGGCATGGCAAAAAATCTGGCGACAAAAATTCTCGAAGCACACCTGGTTGACGGTGAGCTGATCCCCGGCACCGAGATCTCCATCAGGATCGATCATACCCTGCTGCAGGATGCGACCGGCACCATGGCGATGCTGGAGTTCATGGCACTGGATATTGATAGGGTCAGGGTTGAGCTGGCGGCCCAGTATATCGACCACAACCTGCTGCAGACCGACAACAAGAATGCCGATGATCATATCTTCCTGATGACTGCCGGGGAGCGCTACGGCGTCCATGTGAGTAAACCGGGGAACGGCGTCTCCCATCAGGTCCATCTGGAGCGCTTCGGCGATCCGGGTAAAACCCTGCTGGGGGCAGACTCCCACAGTACGTCGGCAGCCGGCATGGCGATGATCGCCATCGGCGCGGGCGGACTGGACGTGGCCCTGGCCATGGCCGGACACCCGTTCCACCTCCCCTGTCCGAAGATCTGGGGGGTGAAGCTTACCGGGCAGCTGCAGCCGTGGGTTTCAGCCAAGGACGTGATCCTGGAGATGCTCCGCCGCCATACGGTCAAAGGTGGCGTAGGTAAAATCATCGAATATTACGGTCCGGGAGTAGCGACCCTTTCTGCCACAGACCGGGCGATCATCGGCAACATGGGGGCGGAGTTGGGGGCCACCACCTCGCTGTTCCCATCGGATCAGCGCACCAAAGAGTTCCTCGATGCCCAGGGGCACGGCGACTCCTGGCAGCCGCTGGCTGCTGATGAGGGGTGCAGCTACGATCTCCACGACGAAATCGACCTGGCAACCGTCGAACCGCTGATTGCCTGTCCATCCTCGCCGGACAAGGTGGTGCGAGTGGCTGACATTGCCGGTTTGAAGATCGACCAGGTGCTTGTTGGCAGTTCGGCCAACTCGGCCTTCCGTGACCTGATGACCGTCTGCCGCATCCTGGATGGCAAGCGGGTCGCCCGGCACCTCTCCTTCCATGTCAACCCGGGGAGCAGGCAGGTGCTGGAAAACATTGCCGACCAGGGGGGGATCATGATGCTCCTGCTGGCAGGTGCCCAGATCCACCAGTCCGGCTGCCTGGGGTGCATCGGCATGGGACAGGCGCCTGGCACCGGACAGGTCAGCCTGCGGACTTTCCCGCGCAACTTCCCCGGCAGAAGCGGCACCAAGGGTGACCTGGTCTATCTCTGTTCACCGGAGACGGCTGCGGCTTCCGGCCTTGCCGGGGTAATCACCGATCCGCGGGAACTGGGCAAAACCATGACCTGGCCCGATGTCAGGAATCCGGACCGGTATGTGGTGGATGACTCCAGCATCATATTTCCCCTTCCGCCGGAAGAGGCAAGAGCTGTGGAGGTCATCACCGGCCCGAATATCGTGCCGTTCCCTGACTTCACCGAACTGCCGGATAACCTGTCCGTAGAGGTGGTCATCAAGGCCGGGGACAACGTCTCCACCGATGAAATCATGCCCGCCGGCAACAAGGTGCTCCCCTACCGGAGCAACATCCCGGCGATTTCAGAGTTCGTCTTTGAACGGCTCGATCCGTCCTTTCCGAAAAGAGCCCGGGAGAAACAGCCGGGCGCCGTCATCGGCGGCGATAACTATGGCCAGGGCTCCAGCCGTGAGCACGCCGCCCTGGCCCCCCGCTATCTCGGTATCCGCCTGAAGATCGCCAAGAGCTTTGCCCGGATTCACAAGGCAAACCTGGTCAATTTCGGCATCGTGCCGCTGGTGTTCAAGGACCCGGCTGATTACGACCTGCTGAAAGAGGGGGACAAGCTGCTGATCCCCCATTTGCGGACAATGATCGTCCGCGGTGCCCAGGTAATCCCGGTTGAAGTTAATGACCGGACCTTCCTGACCATCCTGGATGTCTCAGACCGACAGCGGCGGGAACTGCTCAGCGGCGGTACGCTCAACTATGTGCGCAGTGCCGGGCAGTGGGAAGACGACCCCCACGGCTGTCTCTGACTATGGCTAAGCAAAAAGCGCCAAATGCAAGGCGCGCGATTGTCGAGGAATGAGGCGTACTTACGTACGCCGCAATGACGAGATCAATTGCAGCAACGCAGCAGTTGGTGAGTTTTTACGACGCCATCAAACTTGCCAATTGGCAGCAAATTGGGCTATAGATGATTGAATGAGAGATTTATTACCGGGTCTTACCCTTGCAGCACTCTTTTCGGGCAGAAAAAAGTGGATTTCAATTGCAGTTGCCCTGGTCATCGCTGCCTCTGCCGCCAATTTCGCCTACTTCATCTGGTCACCTTATGGCAGCGGCGACAAGGTAAAAATTGTCGACCTTGCCAAGGGCATGACCATCAGAAAGTTTGCCGATGAGCTTGAAACCCAGGGGGTCATCAAGAGTGCCTTCATGTTCCAGCTGCTGGCCCGCTTGAATGGCGCCAGCGCCAAAGCCAAGGCAGGCACCTACCAGCTGAGCGACGCCCTTTCCCCGGCTGAAATCCTCCGCAAGCTGGTGGCTGGCGAGGTTTATGAAAAGAAATTCGCCCTTCCGGAGGGGTATTCGATCTTTCAGGCGGCGGAACTGCTGGACGCCAAGAAGCTTTTCACCGGGGAAGAGTTCCTGCGAGCCTGCCGCGACCGGCAGCTGTTGCAGCAGGTTGGCATCAAGGCAGCATCTGCCGAAGGTTATCTTTACCCCGGCACCTATAACC
>VEOV01000067.1 GCA_012026855.1 Geobacter sp. | reverse complement strand
GGAGAAGGGGGAGGCGGAAAACTCTTTCGGTTTTGGAGGGGTCACTTTACTCTTATTCAAGCCCCATGATTAGCACATCAGCCGGACAATTTCATTGACATTTATAGCCCCGTTCCTTTATCTTCAAGCCAATCGAATAGCCGTCTTATCCAGAGTGGTGGAGGGTATAGGCCCTGCGAAGCCACAGCAACCGGCTCCTTCAACGGAGTGACAGGTGCTAAATCCTACCCTTACGGGGAAAGATGAGACAGGTGCATGACCCTTCACCAGTCAAAGCCCCTGCTCATCATGCAAAGGGGCTTTTTTCATGTCCGTTGGTGTTGTCACAGAACAGAGCCTGACCATTGAAGCCGGACTTCGTCTGGAGAGCGGGCGGATTCTTGCCCCGGTGACCCAGGTTTTTGAGACCTACGGCACCCTCAACGCCGATGCTTCCAATGCCATCCTGGTGGCCCATGCCTGGACCGGCAACGCCCACCTGGCAGGCAAGAGCTCTCCGGAAGACACCAAGGCCGGCTGGTGGGATGCCATCGTCGGTCCCGGCCGGCTGCTGGATACTGACCGCTACTTTATCATCTGCCCCAATGTCATCGGCTCCTGCTACGGCTCCACCGGCCCGGCCTCAATCAATCCCAAAACCGGCAAACGCTACAATCTCACCTTCCCGGTCATCACCGTGCGCGACATGGTGCGTGCCCCGGCCCTGCTCCTCGATCATCTCGGCATCAACAAGCTGGTCACCGTCCTCGGCGGCAGCATGGGGGGGATGCAGGCCCTGGAGTGGGCCACCCAGTTCCCTGACCGGGTCAGCTCGGTCATTGCCCTGGCAACCACACCGTCACAGTCGCCAATGGCCATCAGTCTCAATGCCGTGGCCCGCTGGGCGATCTTCAACGATCCGGACTGGAAAAAGGGGGAGTATCGCAAAAATCCCAAGGACGGCCTGGCTCTGGCCAGGGGCATCGGCCACATCACTTTTTTGTCCGATGAGTCGATGCAGACAAAGTTCGGCCGGCGATACTCGGCCAAGGACGGCCTGTTCGACTTCTTCGGCAAGTTCGAGGTGGAGCGCTATCTGAATTACAACGGTTACAACTTTGTCGACCGGTTCGACGCCAACTCCTTCCTCTATCTGGCCAAGGCACTGGATCTCTATGATATCTCTCTTGGCTACGAATCCCTGCAGGAGGCGCTGGAGCAGGTCACCGTGCCGCTACAGCTCTTTACCTTCACCTCGGACTGGCTCTATCCCCCCCACTACACGGAAGAGATGGTCAAGGTGCTGGAGTCGCTGGGCAAGGATGTGGAGTACCACCTGATCCCTTCCCCCTACGGCCACGACGCTTTCCTGCTGGAACATGAAACCTTTGCCCCGCAGGTGAAGGCATTTCTGGAGCGGGTGACGGCAACCAGCCGGGCAGCATGACCATGGTGAGACTCCCGGGCATCTGCCTCATGGTGCTTCTCCTTGCCGGTGCGGCACATGCTGCCGGCGGTGACGCCATCACCGGCCTCTGGGAGGTTGCGGAGGGGGACGGCCGGATCGAGATCTACCGCTGCGCCGCCAAGTATTGCGGCCGGATCGCCTGGCTGAAGGAGCCGCTCTATCCCCCCGGCGACAAGGGGGGGATGGCCGGGAAGCCGCTGGTGGACCGGGACAATCCGCAGAAAGAGTTGGCTAGTCGCCCCCAGCTCGGGCTGCAGATCATGGCCGGCTACACCTTTCGCGGTGACGGCTTCTGGGATGAGGGCACGATTTACAACACCGAGAACGGCAAGAGCTACAGCAGCAACATCCGCCTTAAATCCCCCGATCGTCTGGAACTGCGCGGCTACATCGGCATCCCGCTGCTGGGGGGGAGCACCGTCTGGAAGAGGGTAAAGTAGGGTCTGTTCTTAAAGATACTGCCGGAGAGAGTTTTTTGCAGTTGTTATCGTAATACCTGGATTATGTTTTTGGACATGGCGTCGGGAGGTTGGCTCCCGTCATGACCCTGCCAGCATCTCCCGCACTTCCCGGAGCAGTTCCGCCGGTGTCACCGGTTTGGTGATGAAACCGATTCCTTCCGCTGTCATGATCTGTTGCCGGTAAACCTCCGGCTGGTGGCCGCTCATAAAGAGAACCCGGGCAGCAGGGTGCTGTTCCCTGATCGCCTGCAGGACCTCCCAGCCGTTTTTCTTCGGCATGATCACATCGCACAGACAGAGTGCTATCTCGTTGGCCCGCTCGGCAAACTTTGTCACCGCCTCTTCACCGTCACGTGCCTCGATGACGGTATACCCGAATTCGCCCAGGAGATCGACCACGAACTGCCGCACCATTTCGTCGTCTTCCACAACCAGGATGGTGCCGCTCCCCCCAACAAGGGGGGCAACAGATATGGCGGCATCTTCATCACGCTGCGTTTCGATCAGGGGGAGATAGATGCGGAAGGTCGTGCCCTCTCCCGGTGCCGAGGCGCAGTTGATGCCCCCCTTGTGCTGCTTGATGATGCCGAAACAGATGGCCAGTCCGAGCCCGGTCCCTTTGTCCACTTCCTTGGTGGTGAAGAACGGCTCGAAAATCCGCTGCCGGATCTCCTCTGTCATCCCCATACCGGTGTCGCTGAAGGTGATGAGGGCGTACTGCCCCGGCTCGGCCAGCCCCAGAGACTTTGCCGAGCCGGCATCCAGTTCTACGGTACCGGAGCCGATGCTGATCGTCCCATCTCCGGAGATGGCATCCCTGGCATTGGCGGTAAGGTTGATGAGCACCTGCTCGATCTGTCCCGGGTCGGCCATTATTGGCAGCTCGGCAGGGTTCAGGTTCAGCATCAGGTTGATATCCTCCCTGATCAGTCTGCTCAGGATCTTTTCCAATCCGGTGACAATGCTGTTCAACTCCACTTCCTTGGTCTCCATCAGCTGTTTACGGCTGAAGGCCAAAAGCGATCGGGTAAGGTTGGCGGCCCGATCGGAGGCAGTAAGGATCTGGGTCACGTAGTTGTCCAGGGTTTCGTCGGCAGGGAGTTTCATCTTCAGCATGGTGCCGAAACCGCTGATGACGGTGAGGATATTGTTGAAGTCGTGGGCCACTCCGCCGGCCAGAGTTCCCACCGCCTCCATCTTCTGGGATTGACGCAGTTGCTGCTCCAACTGCTTCCGCTCGGTGATGTCCCGCAGTTGCCCCAGTGAGTAAAGCTGACCGTTCAGTTCGAAGGTGGTCGCCTGGACTTCCATGTCGAATTCCGTGCCGTCTGTCCGCACCCCCCGGGTCTCATAGCGCGAGGGGACAGCCCCTCCCTGGGCTCGTTGCAGGGCAATGGTCCTGATCTGTTCCCGGCAACCGGGAGCGATCTGCTCGAACAGCGGGGTATCCCTCAGTTCGTCGGCAGAAGCATAGCCGAACAGGGCAAGGTAGGCCGGGTTGACGTAGACATTTTTCCCTGCCAGTGATACGCCGATGGCATCCCGGGAGTTCTCGAAAACGGCTCGGAACTTGGTCTCGCTCTCCCGCAACGCCTGCTCGGCCAGTTGCTGCTCTGTGCGTGCTCGCAGGACAAGGATGCCGAAACTCATGTCATTGGTCAGTTCCTCCAGCATGCGGATTTCTTCAGTGGTAAAGGCATTCGGCTCCGGCGAGTAGATCGTAAATGCGCCAAAGGCCCTGTTGGTCCGGTCACGGAGGGGGAGGCTGATGCTGGAGCGGTAACCCCGCTGCAGCGCTCTGCCCAGCCAGGGTGCCATGCGTGGGTCAATGGCGAAGTCCTGGGTGTAGACGGTCTGACCGTTCCGGATGGCGGTGCCTGTCGGCCCCCTGCCGTGCTCCGTATCTGCCCAGCTCACAGCTGCCCCGTCGAGATAGCCTTCAACTGCCCCTGCCCAGGCCACCGGCCGGACCGATTTCTCTTCGTCTATTTCGGCAAATCCGACCCAGGCCATCCGGTAACCGGCTTTTTGGCAGACAATGGTGCAGATCTCGTTCAGCAGGCTCTTCTCGTCATTGGCCCGTATCAGAGCCTGATTGCAGTGGCTGATGGCATGGAGTTCCCGGTTTAGGCGGCGCAGTTCCAGTTCGGCCTGCCGGCGTTCGGTGACGTCCAGGATATTGCCGATCAGCGCCGGCCGGTTGCCCAGAATGATTGTGGAACCGTAGATCACCACATTCCTTGCTTCGCCATTCCGGCACCTGCCAAGGTATTCGTGCCTCGGGGTGTGGTCCTTCTCTGCCAGACGCAGTTGCATATTCTCGGCTGCCCGGGCATGATCCAGTGGATCGATTACTGTCAGCGGATCGCCATCGATCAACTCGGCTTTGTCGTAGCCGAACATTTCCCCCAGAGCCTCGTTCACATAGATAGCGCGACCGTCCTGGATGATGTAGATCCCAAGAGGGGAGTGGTCGCACAGTGTACGGAAACGGGTTTCGCTCTCCCGCTGTGCTTCTTCTGCCCGTTCCTGCTCGGTGATGTCGAATCCGGAGCCGACAATGCACTGTTCCCCCCCATTCTGCAAGCGACGGGCTTTCAGGTAAAACGTCCGGATTCCCTCTGTTGTGACGATCCGGACATTGACGCCTGACTGCCCCTCGGCATAGGCCTGCTCCACGGCGGCACGCACCTTTTCCTTGTCATCTTCTGCAACTCTGTCGAGCAGCCGGTGCCCGGCAGCGGTTTCGGGTGTGAAACCGGCGAGCCTGGCGAACTCATCATTCCAGCGCAGCAGTTTCCCCTGACGGTCGAACATGTAGAAGACACCGGGCAGGCTGTTGATAACGGCATCGGAGAGGTTTTTTTCTCCGAGCAGCTCCGTTTCGGCCCGCGTACGCTCGACAATTTCTGCCGTCAGCCGCTCATTGGCCAGGGACAGCTCTTCAGTCCGTTCTTTGACCCGTTCTTCCAGCTGACTCTGCTGTTTGGCCATGAGTTGCTGCTCGGCCTCCTTTGCCGCGAGAGCCGTTTTAGATCTTTTAAAGCTGGACCAGGTATACAGCAGCGTGACGATGGTGGATAGCAGGGCCAGCCCTATGGTCATCGCTGCTTCACGCTGCCATGGGGCGAAGATCTCCCCGGTGTCCTGGCCGACGAAAATATAGAGCGGGTAACCAGCAACCTTCTGGTAGCTGAACATCCTTTCGATCCTGTCCAGGGCCGACCTTGCCATGTATGTGCCGGAATCGGCGTTCTTCTCAAGGGCGCGGCGGCTTTCCCCAGACATTTCCGTGCTGCCCACCTTGGCTGCCGCCGGCTCCTCTTTCGAATACCGTACATAGACTGTCATGTCGGTACCGCGCAGGGAGACGACACCATTTTTCCCCAGCTCTACCGGGGCGAACATCGCCGTGAAATAGTCGACAACGCGCAACGAGCCCAGAACAGTGCCGGCAAAGGAGCCGTCCGGATGATTGATCCGTTTGGCGACCAGCACAGACCAGGTTTTGGTGACACGCCCGATCACCGGCTTTGAAATCGCCAGTTGCGGATTCCCGTTGTTTTTCAGCTGCTGGAAGTACTCCCGGTCAGAGATGTTGACCGGCGGCCCTGCCGGTATGTTTGTTCCCCACCACACATCTCCCTTGCTGTCCGTCACCCACAGGTCTTCGAAATCCAGGATGTGAAGTTTCTGTTTTTCAAGATAGGGGGCAAGTTTCCGGTCGTTGATACTCCCCTGGGCAAGCTCCTGTTCTACCTCAATGGCGACTGAGGAGAGCCCCACATTGATCTTGTCCAGGATACCGGCTACATTGTCTCCCAGTGAGCGGGCCAGATTCCTGGTTTCGACCCTGGCCGAGCGTTCATACTGCTCGTGAGTCCTTTGGAGTGTCAGGCCGGCCAGGGCATAGACGAAGAGGTTGCCAAGGGCCAACCCGAACGCAAGACGGCTGATAATGGAGGTGGACAACTTGACCATGGAAAGGAGCCTCTTTGCCAGGAAAACTGGAACTTGAAGCCGGTAGCTCGATCGATCTGCTCCCGTCAGGATATCGTTTCGGAAATTAAAAGTTGTTTTTAAATTTAACAGATAATGGATGC
>VEOV01000143.1 GCA_012026855.1 Geobacter sp. | reverse complement strand
TCGGTGCCAGCTATCTTGCCGATGGTGAGATCGACTCGGCCGCCAGAGGTTTTGCTGCGGCGCTGGCGCTCAATCCGGACTCTGCCAGGCCATTGGCCGCACTGGGAGGGAGCTGGCTGCTTAAAGGGGATGGGACAAAGTCAAATGATTACTTTGCCCGTGCCGAGGCTGCCGGAATGACCCGGGACAGGACAGCGCTCTACCGGGCGGCACTACTTTCAAAATACGGCAGGCTCCGGGAAGCCCTGGCAGAGCTGCGCAGTGCAGTTGACCTCGGCTACCGGGATTTCGCGCCGCTGGCCTGGGACAGGTATTTCGATAACATTCGCACGCTGCCGGAGTACCGTGCCATTACAAACATCCGCACAGGGGGAGATGACCGTTAATGTCCGACTCAAGACCTACCATTGCCGAGATTGACCTGGCGGCTCTGCGTCATAATTACGGCGTCATTCGCACGGCTATCAAGCCCGAGTGCGGCGTGCTGGCCGTGGTCAAGGCCGATGCCTACGGGCACGGTTTCATGGACGTGGCCCAGGAGCTGGAAAAGCTGGGGGTCACCGCTTTTGGCGTGGCTTTTCTGGCCGAGGGGATTCAGCTGCGCAAAAGCGGCATAGACCGGCCGGTGCTGATTCTTGGCGGCATCTATCCCGGTCAGGAAAAGAAGTGCGTCGGCTTCAATCTTTCCACCGCGGTCTTTGACATTTCCCAGGCCCAGGTGCTGGACAGTACGGCCGCGCGCCTCTACCGCAAGGCCAGGGTCCATGTGAAGATCGATACCGGCATGGGGCGGCTCGGCGTTCCCTGGGGTGAAGCCGGCATCTTTTTCCGTCAGCTGGCTACGCTGAAAAACATCGAGCTTGAGGGGATTCTGTCCCACTTTGCCTCGGCCGACGAGCTGGACGAATCAGGTCGGGAGTATACCGCCATGCAGGCCGGGCGTTTTGCCGCTGCCGTCCGGAGTGCGGAAGAGTGCGGTTTTGCGCCGCGCTACCAGCATATTGCCAACAGCGCTGCCGCCTTTGGCTTCGACCTGCCCCAGTGCAATCTTGTCCGGCCGGGAATAGCCCTTTACGGTTCTTTGCCGTCAAAGGATTTCGAGGGGCAGCTGGCTGTCAAGCCGGTCATGTCGCTGAAGAGCCGGGTCGCCATGCTCAAGTGGGTCGAGCCCGGGACCAGTATCAGTTATGCCCGGCGTTACACTGCCGGGGAGAAAACCCTGGTGGCCAGCGTGCCGGTTGGGTACGCCGACGGCTATCGCCGCTCCCTCACCAACAGGGGTGAAACCCTGGTTCGCGGCCAGCGGGCTCCGGTCATCGGCACCGTCTGCATGGACTGGATCATGCTGGATGTAACCGGCATTGCCGGGGTTGCTGTCGGAGACGAGGTGATCCTCATGGGGAGCGACAAGGCAGGCAACAGCGTGCGCGCCGAAGAGTTGGCCGAGTGGTCGCAGACCATCCCCTACGAACTGTTCTGCGGCATCAGCAAACGGGTGCCGAGGGTCTACCTGCCATGACAGACGCCTCGCTAATGGGCAGATTGACCGCTTCGCAGCGGTTGCAGGCAGCCCTGCTAGGGCTGGTCTGTGTCATTGTTTTCGGTAATGCCCTGGCTGGCGGTTTTGTCTGGGATGACAACCTCTTTTCAGCCAACCAGGTCTACTGGAAGTTCGATCTGCGGACCATTCTCTTTGGCCTGGCCAACGGTCTGGAGTATCAGCCGGTCAGGGACCTGACCTTCCTGTTTGATATATTGGTCTGGCGCGGCAGTCCCTGGGGTTTTCACCTGACCAACCTGCTGCTGTTCATCGTTGTGACTCTGCTGGTGCAGCGGCTGGCAACGGCGCTCTACAGCAGGTTTATCAATGACAGCCGGGCATCACTGGTGCCGTTTGCCACCGCACTCCTCTTTGCCAGCCATCCGCTCAGAAGCGAGGTCGTCGCCTGGATTACCCAGCGAAATACCCTGCTGGCGACCCTGTTTTTTCTGCTGGCAACCTTGCTATTCCTCCGCTGGCAGGATGGGCAAAAGGGGCAACTGCTTGCCCTGTCCTGCGGCTGCTTCATTCTGGCGTTCCTCTCCAAGGCGACTGTGGTGGTACTGCCGCTTTTGCTGGCTCTGCTGCTGCTTGTCCGGAAAGACGGCGAGAGCCGCACCCGGGCAGAGTGGCTGGCTCTGCTCCCTTTCGGGGCCATTGCCGCTGCCGGCGCTGCCCTGCATCTGGCCATTGCCGGCCGGACCACAGTCATTGCGGCGGCTTATTTCGGCTCCATCCAGGAACGGTTGGCAGTTGCCCTGCAGATACCGTTGTTCTACCTGAAGCAGACTCTGCTGCCGACGGCCATTTCCGCCTTTTATGTTGACGCTTTCAGCAGGTCATTCGCCTCTCCCGGTTCGCTGGCTGCTACTCTGGCACTGGTCATCATCCTCACTGCCTGCTGGGGGTTGCGGCAGCGCCTGCCGGAGCTGGCGCTCGGTTTCGGCTGGTTTATCATCACCCTGTTGCCGGTAGCAAACCTGTTTGCCACCAGCCCGGTAATTGCCGACCGGTACTTGTTTCTGCCGGCAGTCGGGCTGGCCTTTGTCACTGCCGTTCTCATGGAGCGGTTGCTGCAGGGGAATGGCAAACTGCTCTGCGTAGCGGCTCTGGTCGCCATTCCCCTCGGGGTGATGACCGTCGGCCAGAATCGCATCTGGCACGACGATATCTCCCTTTGGCGCGCCACTGCCAGCCGTTCACCACTGGTCGCCGGGGTCTGGTTCAATCTTGGCCGGTCACTCCATAAGACGCCACAGCTATCCATGGCCCTGGAAGCCTATCTCCGGGCGGTAAAGCTGGATCCGGCCGATATGCGGGCCCTTGATAATGCTGCCTCCCTTTTTCCGTCTACCCGCGGCCCGATCAGGGAAAGGCATGAACTTGTCAGGTCACTGGCAGAGCAACTGCCCGATTACCCCGCCGGTCTGCCGCAAATCGGCAATGTCCAGCGTGAGTGGCGTTATCCGGACGCTGCGGAAGAGCTGTTCTTTTATCTCCTGGCGGCAGATCCGCAATCGATGCACCTTAGGCTTGCCATGGCAAATTTCTATCGCAAAATGGGGGCAGCTGATCGAGCCGCCGCTATTTTACGTCAGTAAGGGGGTGATTCCGCTGTCCGAAAAAATCAGATTGACCCAGCTTGTCAAAGCGGCTGGTTGAGCCGCCAAACTCGGTCCGGCGGGTCTCGCCGGGATTATTGACACAATTGCCACCGGCAACGATCCTGACCTTCTAGTGGGAATTCGTGGAGCCGATGATGCGGGGGTCTACCGCATAGGGGAGAGCTGCGCCCTGGTGCAGACGACCGATATCATCACCCCGCTGGTTGACGAGCCGTTTACCTTCGGCCGGATTGCCGCTGCCAATGCCATTTCGGATGTCTACGCCATGGGGGGCAGACCGGTCACGGCCATGAATCTGCTTTTTGCGCCATCCTGCCTGGCAGCCGGGGTGCTGGCGGAAATCCTGCGTGGTGGCAGCAGTGTTATGGCAGAGGCCGGCGTCTGTCTGGTAGGCGGCCATACTGTCGAAGATGACGAACTGAAATACGGTCTGGCGGTGACCGGTCTGATCGAGCCGGAGAAGATCATCCGCAACAATACGCCGCAACCGGGTGACCGGCTGATCCTCACCAAGCCCCTTGGCACCGGCATCATCTCCACTGCCCTGAAGGGGGAGCTGGCCGATGAACGGGCGCTGGCAGCGGCGATAAAGTGGATGACTACCCTGAACCGTCAGGCCGCAGAACTGATGGTCGAGTTAGGGGCGAACGCTGCCACCGATATTACCGGTTTCGGCCTGATCGGCCATGCCTGTGAAATGGCCGCTGACGGCGTGACCCTCGTGCTGCAACTGGCTGCCGTACCGTTGATGGACTCGGTGCCTGAACTGGTTGCCATGGGGATGATCCCGGCCGGCTGCTATCGTAACCGGGACTATTACAGCAGCTTTATGGACGCGTCAGGCGTTGACCCGGACAGTCTCATGCCACTGTTCGACCCGCAGACCTCCGGGGGGATGCTGATTGCCCTGCCTGAGGCCGAATCCAGGGCGTTCCTGGAAAAAGCCGCCGCCAGCGGGCTGTCTGCCGTGGAGATCGGCGCAGTTGTCAGGCGCAGGGAGAAGGCCGTTGTTATCTGCTAAAAAATACGGCATTGCCATTGATCTCGGCACGACCACCATTGCCGCGGTGCTGGTTGACAGCTCCACTGGTGTCGCAGTTGCTGCTCAGGGCGGACTTAATCCGCAACGCCAGTTCGGCCTGGATGTCATCAGCCGCCTGGATTACGCCATGGGCTCGCCCGGGCAGCTGCATGAGCTGCAGCAGCTCATCAACCGTGAGCTGGAGCGTATCTGCACCGGCCTGCTGGCTGCCGCCGGGGTTGTCGCCAGCGCTGTAGGCCAGGTGGCAGTTGCCGGCAATCCGGCCATGGGGCACCTGCTGCTGGGGCTGCCGGTTGCAACCATTGCCAAACCGCCGTACCGGCCGAAAGATACCGGCGCCCACCGGTTGCTGACCACTGCACTGGGGTGGCAGCTGGAGTTGCCGCTCTTCCTGTTTCCGGCGCCAGGTGGTTTTGTCGGTGGCGTTACCGTGGCTGTTCTCTACGGCCTGGGCCTCATGGAGCCTGGCTACAGTATGCCGGAACCGGCGATTTTTCTGGATCTCGGCACCAATGGTGAAATTACGCTTCTTGCCAAAGGGAAGCTCTATGCCACTTCAGCCGCTGCCGGCCCGGCATTTGAGGCGGGCAACCTTGCCTGCGGCATGGCGGCGCTCCCCGGGGCAATTGCCTCGGTTGCCCTCGACGGCGCCAAGCTGCTGCTCAAAACGGTGGCCGACCGCCCGGCTGCAGGGATTTGCGGCTCCGGAGTGCTTGATACGGTGGTGCTGCTCCTGGCGGAAGGGCTCATGGACTCTACCGGCGGACTGTGCGACCCGGCGGCGGTATCATCCCCACTGGGAAACCGTTTGCAGGAAATTGGCGGCGAGCGACACTTTGTCCTCTATCGTGACGCCCGGAAGCTGGTTTCCCTCTCACAGACAGATATCCGCCAGGTGCAGCTTGCCAAAGGGGCGGTGAGGGCAGGTATGGAGGTACTTTTTGCCAGAGGGGGGATAACGGCTGCCGAGGTAGCTGCCACGGTTATTACCGGCTCTTTCGGCGCCTCACTGTCCCTTGGAAGCCTCAAATCTGTTGGCGTTCTCACCGAAAACATGATAGAAAATGCGATGTTTGTCAAAGAGGGGGCTCTGGCGGGAGCGATACGCAGCCTCTTTTCACCGGTTGCCTCTGTCGAAACTCTTGCAGGTTCATTGAAAATAATCCCTCTTTCAGGTACGCCGCTTTTTGAAAAAGCCTTTATGGCACAGATCAATTTCCCATCAAATCGTTAAGGAGCAGTAAAATGGCAAAAATTACCAGGGCACTTATCAGCGTTTCCGACAAAACCGGAGTTGTGGAATTCTCCCGGGAGCTGGCGCGCTACGGCGTTGAAATCCTCTCTACCGGCGGCACGGCCAAACTGTTGCGTGATGCCGGACTGACCGTCAAGGATGTTTCCGACTTTACCGGCTTTCCGGAGATGCTGGATGGCCGGGTTAAGACCCTGCACCCCAAGGTCCATGGCGGCCTCCTCGGCATGCGGGGCAACCCGGAGCATGTGGCGACCATGAAGCAGCACGGCATCGAGCCGATCGACATGGTTGTCGTCAATCTCTACCCTTTCGAGGCGACCGTTGCCAAGGCGGACTGCACCCTGGCCGATGCCATCGAGAACATCGATATCGGCGGTCCCACCATGCTTCGCTCGGCTGCCAAGAACAACGCCGATGTGACCGTGCTGGTTGATTGCGCCGATTATAAAAAAGTCCTTGATGAAATGGCTGCCAGCGGCGGCGCGGTCAGCAGCGCCACCAACTTCCAGCTGGCGGTGAAAGTGTACCAGCATACCGCGGCCTACGACGGCGCCATCTCCAACTGGCTCGGGGCGAGGCTCGGCGAAGGGGTTGACCGCTTCCCGGCAACCATTACCACCCAGTACAAAAAAGCCCAGGAGATGCGCTACGGCGAAAATGCCCACCAGTCGGCGGCGTTCTACATCGAGAAAAATGTCACTGAAGCTTCCATTGCCACTGCCAGGCAGTTGCAGGGAAAAGAGCTCTCCTACAACAATATTGCCGATACCGATGCTGCCCTGGAGTGCGTCAAGCAGTTCATGGAGGGGCCGGCCTGCGTGATCGTCAAGCATGCCAACCCCTGCGGTGTGGCCATTGGCGGCACCCTGCTGGAGGCCTATGACAAGGCCTATTCTACCGATACTGAGTCAGCTTTCGGCGGCATCATCGCCGTCAACTGCGAACTGGATGCCGAGACTGCCCGGGCGATTGTGGACCGCCAGTTCGTCGAGGTGATCATCGCTCCCAAGGTCTGCCCTGAAGCGGTGGAGATCGTGGCGGCCAAGAAAAATGTCCGCTTGCTGGAGTGCGGCATGTGGCCTGCCGAGCCGGCCAAGCGGCTCGATTTCAAGCGGGTCAACGGCGGCATGCTGGTGCAGGATGCCGATCTTTCCCTCTATGACGAGCTGAAGGTGGTTACCAAGCGGGCTCCAACCGAGGCCGAGATGAAGGATATTCTCTTCACCTGGCGGGTGGCGAAGTTCGTCAAGTCCAATGCCATTGTCTACGGCAAGAACATGATGACAGTCGGTGTCGGCGCCGGGCAGATGAGTCGGGTCTATTCGGCCCGGATTGCCGCCATCAAGGCCGAGCATGCCGGCCTGGAGGTCAAAGGTGCGGTCATGGCTTCCGATGCCTTCTTCCCGTTCCGCGACGGCATCGACAATGCCGCATCAGTCGGGATTACCGCGGTCATCCAGCCTGGTGGCAGCATGCGTGATGCCGAAGTAATTGCTGCTGCTGATGAGCATGGGATGGCGATGGTGTTTACCGGCATGCGCCACTTCCGTCATTGATGGGGGGAACGCCGCTTTTCCGCAATCTCGGCGTCAGCCTTCGGGTCGGTCTTGTGCGGCGTAGCGCTGCTACGCCTCCGCGCCTTCCCATCGGCTTCCTTGACCTTGCGAAAAATCGACGTTCCCGCGCAGTTCGTCGAAAAAACTAAAAAAGGAAAACAACAACATGAAGATACTGGTAATCGGCAGTGGCGGACGTGAGCATGCCCTGGTCTGGAAAATTGCCCAGTCGCCGCTGGTGAATAGAGTTTTCTGTGCTCCGGGAAACCCCGGTATCGGCACTATTGCTGAAAATGTACCGCTCAAGGTGGATGATCTGCCCGGCCTGCTTGCCTTTGCCAAAAGGGAGAATGTCGATCTGACCGTGGTCGGCCCTGAGCTGCCGCTGTCGATGGGGATTGTCGATCTTTTCGAGGAGTACGGGCTGAAAGTCTTCGGCGCCAGGCGCAATGCTGCACTGATCGAGGCGAGCAAGGCATTTTCCAAGGACATCATGAAGAAGTACCAGGTGCCGACCGCCTTCTATGAGGTGTTTACCGAGATAGAGCCTGCCCTGGCATTCATCGAAAAGCATGGTGCGCCGATTGTCGTCAAGGCTGACGGTCTGGCTGCCGGCAAAGGGGTGATCGTTGCCCAGCAGAAAGAGGAGGCAATTGCCGCGGTAAAAGAGATGCTCTCCGGCAATGCCTTTGGCGATGCCGGTTCACGGGTGGTCATCGAGGAGTTCCTCCGCGGCGAGGAGGCCTCGTTCCTTGCTTTCACCGATGGCAAAAATATCATTCCGCTGGCCAGCGCCCAGGATCACAAGGCTGTCTATGACGGCGACAAGGGGCCGAATACCGGCGGCATGGGGGCCTATTCTCCGGCGCCGGTGGTGACTCCGGCAATCCACGAAAAGGCCATGGCTGAGGTGATGCGCCGCACGGTTGATGGCATGGCGGCCGAAGGGCGGCCTTATCGCGGCGTGCTTTATGCCGGCCTGATGATCGATGGCGATTCCGTCAAAACCCTGGAGTTCAACGCCCGCTTCGGTGATCCTGAATGTCAGCCGCTTTTGATGAGGATGAAGTCCGAT
>VEOV01000022.1 GCA_012026855.1 Geobacter sp. | reverse complement strand
GCCTTCAGGGTTGCCAGTCGCCGCAGCCCGAGACACGACTATCAGATCGTCACTGGCGATACAGCTGTCGGCATCGTCACCAGCGGGGCCTTCTCACCCATGCTCGGCGGCGGCATCGGCATCGGCTTTGTGCCGTTGTCACTGGCAGCTGCCGGCACCCCCATTAAAATCTGTCACGACAAGGTATCCATGGATGCCGAGGTCTGCAGCCTGCCGTTTTACAATGGCGGCTCACTGAGAAATTAAACCAGGACGTAGTAATAGCTATCAACAAAAATTGCGGAGGATTTATGGACTGTTTTTTCAGCAAAGAGCATGAGTGGGTCAAAATAAGCGGCACAACCGCCACGGTGGGGATCAGTGATCATGCCGCCCACGAACTGGGCGATATTACTTTTGTCGAACTGCCGCAGGTTGGCAAGACAGTGAAGCAGTTTGCCACCCTGGCGGCCATCGAATCGGTCAAGGCAGCCAGCGACATCTACGCCCCTGTTTCAGGCAAAGTGATTGCCATCAACGAAACTCTGGAAAACACTCCGGAAGTAGTCAACGAATCAGCTGAAGAGTCCGGCTGGATCTGTGTCATGGAACTGAGCGATCCGGCGGAAACGGCCAACCTGATGAACCGCAGCCAGTACGAAGAATACCTTAAAAGCCTGTAAAGGGGTGTAAAATGGCATACTGTCCCAATACTCCTGCCGAGCAGCAGGAGATGTTATCCACCATCGGCGTCTCATCCGTTGAAGATTTGTTCGCGCCGATCCCTGCAAAATTGCGTGCCACCTCGTTCAATCTTCCGGAGGGGCTCTCCGAATTCGAAACCTATGACCTGATTAAGGCCATTGCCGGACAGAACAGCGCCGCAACGGTCAACTTCATCGGCGGCGGCTTCTACGATCATATCATTCCGTCGGCTGTCGATCACCTGTCCGGCCGGGCCGAATTTTACACCGCCTACACCCCTTACCAGCCGGAGTGCTCCCAGGGGACACTGCAGGCGCTGTTCGAATACCAGACCGCCATCTGCCGCCTCACCGGACTGGATGCTTCCAATGCTTCCCTCTATGACGGGGCAACCGCCTGTGCCGAAGCAGCCATGATGGCTCTGCGGGTTACCGGTCGCAACAAAATCCTGGTTGACGCCTGTGTCAGCCCGTTCGCCCGGGAGGTCCTCAAGACCTACCTGTACAATCTGGAAGTGGAAATAATCACCATTCAGCCGCTGCAAGGGGCCCTTGACCGGGATGCGGTCAGCCGGCTGCTGGACGACACCGTTGCCGGTGTACTGGTGCAGAACCCCAACTTCTTCGGCACGGTCGATGATTTCACCTCCCTGGCCGATGAGATTCACGCCAAAGGGGCGCTGCTGATCGCCTCTGTCTACCCGGTTGCCCTGGGGCTGCTCAAATCTCCGGGTGAAATGGGGGTAGACATTGCCATCGGCGACGGCCAGAGCCTGGGGAACCCGCTCTCGTTCGGCGGGCCATCCTTTGGCTTCATCGCTGCCAAAAAGAAACTCATCAGGAATATGCCGGGGCGGATTGTCGGTGAAACGGTGGACAAGAACGGCAAGCGCGGTTTTGTCCTCACCCTGCAGGCCAGGGAACAGCACATCAAGCGCCACAAGGCAACTTCCAACATCTGCAGCAACCAGGGGCTCTGTGCCCTGCGCGGCCTGATCTT
>VEOV01000073.1 GCA_012026855.1 Geobacter sp. | reverse complement strand
TGTAAATGCTGATCAGCGCCAGCAGCGCCACGAACAGCAGCATGGCCAGAGACTGGGTCAGCCGGTGATGAATAATTCTGCTGATCCAATCCGGAAAATTGCGGCAGAGCAGGGCGCAGAGGCAGCCGATGGCGATACAGCCAGTATAGACGGACTGGTTGGCGATCTCGTGCAGGAGCGGCAGCTCGGCAAACCTGTTGACCAGCAGGAGGATCTCTTTCAGAAACAGGATGGCTGTTGTGGCGACAGCAAGAGCGGCATCGCTCCGGAGATATTTAATGATGCAGGGCTGGAACAGGTAGAACTGTTCTTCAATGCCGATGGACCAGATCTGCGTCAGATACGGGATGAGGATCTCCACATAGTTTGGGAGGATGCAGAGCAGCAGCAGGATGTTTTTCCAGTCCAGTCTGCTGTATGCCAGAGCGGTGAGCCCCGGCACTTCAAACGGCGATAACCGGTTCAGGACAAGTAGACTTGCTCCGACCACGAAGAAATAAAGTGGCCAGATCCGCAGGACTCTTTTTAGATAGAAGCGGCGCAGATCAATAAAGCCTGAGGAGGCAGTTTTTTCCTGGAGCAGCAAAGAGGTTATCAGGAAACCGCTCAGGACAAAAAAGAGGATGACGCCCAATTTCCCAGGGATAGGGAACCAGTATTTGAAAGGAAGATCTGCCAGTTCCTTCATCTGTTCAATGTGGGAGAGGATGACGGCCAGTGCGGCCAGTGCCCGCAGTTCATTCAGCCCCGGAAAATAGGCCTGGAGTAGACCGTTTTGCAGTTTGGCAGGTTGTGATCCGTTAGTGGTCAAGGCGGCCTTTCGAACTGTTGCCTTCATGCAGGAATGTCTAAATCTGCTGTTGGAGTATAGCCGCCGTCCTGCCGAATAGCAAGGTGCAAGCAAAGACTCTTTTCGCCTGTCAACTTGACTAATTTGGTGTGGTATGCTAACAGGATAAGAAAAGGGTTTTTTGGAGGCTCTGATGTTTGCCAGGATGAAAGAGGATATCGATTCCGTATTCGACCGCGATCCGGCGGCCCGCAATGCTCTGGAGGTGCTCTTCTGCTACCCAGGTCTGCATGCCATCTGGATGCACCGCATTGCCCACTGGTTCTGGACCAATGGCCTGCTCTTTCTTGGCCGGTTTACCTCCCAGGTTTCCCGTTTCATTACCGGCATTGAGATCCATCCCGGCGCCAGGATCGGCCGCAAGTTCTTCATCGACCACGGCATGGGAGTGGTCATCGGTGAAACTGCCGAGATCGGCGACAACGTCACCATGTACCATGGTGTGACCCTCGGCGGGGTTACCTGGGACAAGGTCAAGCGTCATCCGACCATCGGCGACAATGTGGTTATCGGTTCCGGTGCCAAGGTGCTGGGGCCGTTTACTGTCGGCGCCAACAGCAAGATCGGCTCCAACTCTGTGGTGGTGAAGGAAGTCCCCCCCAACTCATCGGTGGTCGGCATACCCGGTCGGGTGGTCATGACCGAAGGCGCCCAGCCTGAGAAGCCCGATCTGCAGCATGGCAATATGCCCGACCCGGAAGCCAAGGCCATTGCCTGTCTCTTTGACCAGATCAGGGAACTGGATAAAAAATTCCAGGCTCTGAGCAAAGAGCAGGAAGAGCAGAAAAAGAAAATCTCCTGATGCCCCGCATCATTGCTGCTGCCCATGCCTTCCCTCCCCACGCCGTTTCCCAGCAGTCTGTCAAGGAGACGGTACAACAGCTCTTTTCCAGCTCTGTCGCTGACCTGGAGCGGCTCATAGCGGTTTTTGACAACTCCCGGATCGACAGCCGCCAGTTCATGATGCCGCTGGAATGGTACCGGCAACCCCGCAGCCAGCAGGAGCGGACGGTTATCTATCAGCAGCAGGGTCTTGCCCTGATGGAAGAAGCTGTCCGGGAGTGTCTGGCCAGGGCCGGCTGCCGGGCTGACGAGGTCGACCAGCTGATCTTTGTTTCCTCCACCGGCCATGCCACCCCGACCCTGGATGCCCATCTGATTAATAACCTGGGGATGAGGCCGGACACCTCACGCCTGCCGATCTGGGGGCTGGGGTGCGCTGCCGGAGCTGTCGGCCTGTCCCGGGCCCATGAGCACTGCCGGGCTTTTCCCGGCCACCGGGTGCTGCTGGTGGCGCTGGAGTGCTGCAGTCTGACTTTCATGTCCGGTGATGTCTCCAAGAAGAACCTGGTTGCCACCTCCCTCTTTGCCGACGGGGCAGCGGCTGCCCTGGTCAGCGGTGACCAGCTGCCTGGGGACGGGCCGGCCATCATTGCCACCCGGTCGCACCTTTTCCCGGAGAGCTACCGGGTCATGGGGTGGGATTTTCTGGATGAGGGGATGCAGTTGGTGCTCTCCCCCAAGCTGCCGCTGATTGTCAGGCAGGAGCTGCCGGCTCTTCTGGACAGCTTCCTCGCCGGACAGAACCTGAGTCGCCACGACCTGGTGCACTACATTACCCACCCCGGCGGCGCCCGGGTTGTGGCTGCCTACCGGGAGGCGCTGCAGCTTACCGGCGAGGAGTTGAGCCAGACCGAGGACAGCCTCCGCTGCCACGGCAATGTCTCTTCCGTGTCAGTGCTGCTGGTGCTGGAGCAGTGGCTGGCAGCCGGCGGCATGGACCGGCCGGGGCATGGCCTTCTGTCGGCTTTCGGGCCCGGCTTCTCGGCCGAGCTGCTCCTGTTCAAGGTGTAAGATGACGCTGCTCTGGGTTTTCGGCTACCTGATCGGGGAGCGTCTCTTCGAGCTGCTCCTGTCCCGCAGGAACTGCCGGCTGCTGGCAGCCCGCGGCGGCCGGGAGTTCTATCCGGAGACCTTTCCCCGCATGGTCGCCCTGCACAGCCTGTTTCTGGGGGCACTGCTGGCAGAGTCTTACCCCTGGCGGTTTTTCCCGGGTTACTTGAGCAGTGCGCTGCTGGCCGTTTTTATACTGCTCCAGATGGGGCGTTACTGGTGTATCATCAGCCTGGGGGAAAACTGGAATACCCGCATCGTGCTGGTTCCCGGCGGCGCTGTGAAGAAGCGGGGCCCTTACCGGTTCCTGGCCCATCCGAACTATCTGGTGGTCACCCTGGAGTTTCTGCTCCTGCCGCTGCTGCTGCAGGCGCCAATGACTCTGGCAGTCTTCTTCCCGACCAACCTGCTGGTGCTGCGGCAGCGGATCCGCCTTGAGGAACAGGCCCTGCGGGAGTTCACCGATTACAACAGGCAGTTCCCGCCGGTCTAGCGGCGGTGCCGTCAGCCGAAGGGCTGAAATCATTCATACAGGTGTGCCATGCAATATCCGACCAACAAGAGAATAGCCGTTGCCATGAGCGGCGGCGTTGATTCGTCCGTAACCGCGGCGCTGCTCAAGAACGCCGACAATGATGTCTTCGGCATCACCATGAGCCTGTTCGAGGGCTCCGTGGGGGCTGTCAGCGATGCGGCGCGGGTGGCGGCCCATTTGGGGAGCGACCACCATGTCGCCTCCTTTGAGGGCTGTTTTGCCGCAGAGATCAAGAGCTACTTCGTGGCAGAGTACCAGTCCGGCCGGACGCCGAACCCCTGCGCCCGCTGCAACAAACTGGTCAAGTTCGGCGCACTGCTGGATATGGCCAGAGAGCTTGGTGCCGATTATCTGGCCACCGGCCACTATGCCCGCATTACAGCCGATAGCGACGGCGTGAACCACCTGCGCCAGGCGGTCAACCTTCCCAAGGACCAGTCCTATTTTCTCTTCTCCTTAACCAGTGAGCAACTGCAGCAGGTCATTTTCCCCCTGGGGGAGATGCGGGACAAGGGAGAGGTGCGGCGTATTGCGGCTGAGCTGGGCATTGTGGTGGCGCAAAAGGATGACAGCCAGGATATCTGCTTCATCCCGGACGGCGACTACATCGGCTTTCTGGAGCGGAGCGCCGTTGTTTCTACCCCCGGCGATTTTGTCTTTACCGATGGCCGGGTCATTGGCCGCCACCAGGGGATTCACCGCTACACCGTCGGCCAGCGCCGCGGCATGGGGATCGCCTGGAGCGAGCCGCTCTACGTTATCCGGATCGAGCCGGCAAACAACCGGGTAATCGTCGGCACTGAAGGGGAGCTGTACCAGGACGGCTTTACCATCGACAACTGCAACTGGCTGCAGGCACCCCTGCAAGAGGGGCTGAGCTGCAAGATTCGTTACCGTCACAAGGCGGTGCCGTGCAGTGTGGAGCTGCTGGAAGGTGGGCGGGCGCAGGTAAAGTTCGCTGTCCGGGAGAAAGGGGTGACGCCTGGGCAGGTGGCGGTTTTTTACCTGGGGGATGAAGTTATCGGCGGAGGCTGGATTGAGTAAGCGCGTTGCCATAACAACCCTCGGCTGCAAGACCAACCAGTTCGAATCGGCCGGCATGAGCGAGTCTCTGGAGCAGCAGGGGTACCGGGCCGTCCCCTTCAGCGATGAGGCTGACGTCTACATCATCAACACCTGCAGCGTCACTGCCAAGAGCGATGCCGAATCGCGCAAACTGATCCGGCGCGCGGCCAGGCTGAACCCGGCGGCCCGGGTGGTGGTCACCGGCTGCTATGCCCAGCTGGCGGCCGATGAACTGAGCAAGCTGCCCAATGTTTCCCTGGTCATCGGCAACAGTGAGAAAAGGGACATTGCCCGACTGCTGGCGAATGCCGCGCCAGGGGAGGGGGCCAGCGTCGTTGTGACCGATATCGGTGCCGAGTCAACGGCCGGGGTGCTCCACCTGGAGAGCTTTGCCGAGCATACCAGGGCCTTTTTGCAGATCCAGAACGGCTGCAACGCCTTTTGTGCCTACTGCATCGTCCCCTACGCCAGGGGGCGGAGCCGCAGTGTCGCTTTTGACGAGGTGCTGGCCGGGGTGGCGCGCTTTGCTGCCGCCGGCTTCCGCGAGGTGGTGCTGACCGGCATTCATCTGGGTGCCTATGGCAAGGACCTGGCCGGGGAGACAGATTTGACCGCACTGCTCTCTGCAATAGATGCTTCCGGCGCCGTAAACCGCCTTAGAATCGGTTCGGTTGAGCCGGACGAGGTGTCGCCCCAGATGATCGGGGTGATCGCTTCTGGTCGCCATATCTGCCCCCATATGCATCTCCCCCTGCAGAGCGGCTCCGACCGGGTGCTGGCCGCCATGGGGCGTGGCTACACCAGCGGGGAGATCCGTGCCCTGGTGGCCAGCCTGGTAAAGGCCCTGCCAGGCATTGCCATCGGCTTCGACGTCATTGCCGGTTTCCCCGGCGAGAGCGCCGCTGATCACGCCGCAACCTGCGCACTGCTGGAGGAGCTTCCCGTTGCCTACCTCCATGTGTTCCCCTACTCCAGCCGCCCCGGCACCAGGGCCGCAACCATGCCGGGACACCTTGACCCGGCTGTCATCAAGGAACGGGCTGCCGAGCTGCGCCAGATCGGGGAGCGCAAGAAGCGGAACTACGCAGCCGGCTTTGTCGGCAGGGAGCTGTCGCTGCTGATGCAGGGGGGGAATAACGGCATTACCCCTAACTACCTCGCCGTCAAGCTGGCCGAAGAGGCTGCCGGTGAAGTGCCGGTGCGGATCACCGGTGTCAACCGGGATGGCAGCTGCCGGGGAGAACTGGTGAAATGAGCAGCGGTTTTCCGGCGGCACCCGGCAGCGCAGAGACCAGCGGATGGCGCAACGTTGACTTGTGCGCCTTGCTGCAATAAAATCAATACATGGACACGCCTCAACTACCAGCCGAACCTATAACCGCCACCAGATTCACACTCCTGCAAAAACTCGTCATCGGGTACAGTGCATTGGCCCTGTTTGTCCTCATGGCGCTCTTCTTTTCATCCAAAGGGCTGTACAGACTGAACCTGGCCGCCCGGGAGATCGCCACCAGCCACCTCCCGGCCATCAGCACACTCTCCGAGCTGCGCAACGTCCTCATCTCCCAGGAGGGTTACGCCGGCAAGTATGCCATCTTCAGAAGCGACGAATTCCGGGACCTTTTCCGTAAGCGGGAAGCTGCTTTTCTGGAGAAGCTGGCATTCCTGAAAAAGACCGGCCAGGCCGACCAGGTGGCTGACCTGGAAGCCGGCTACAGCCGTTACCGGCAGGCAGCTGACCGGCTATATGCCGGAGATACCCAGGATACCGCTCCCCTCAGA